>NZ_CEXFHW010000041.1:0-22749 GCF_982640115.1 Quisquiliibacterium sp.
CGGCTGCTAGCGCGGCGATCGGCACTATGGCCGGCTGCCGCACACTGACCTGTGGGACCTCCTTCAGGTGGCTGTGTGTGCGATCGAATGACTGCTTTGCTGCGACGAGATTGGGGGCGCGGGAGTCTCTTGGAAGTCGAAAGCTGACCTATTCAGGGGAGGGTAGTTCGACCAGGAAATCGTCCGCACCTCTAGTGCAACAGCGACTGGGATACCGATCGGGTGGTTGCGGACCGAATCCGCTCCCCTTCCCGATTCGGCTTCAGAGCGGCGCGAACAAGGGCTCGCAGCCCGTGCCCAGCAGAAGACGGTCAACGCGTTCGCGCGCCGTCTCGTCCAGCGCGGAGTACGCCTTGCGGAGCCAGCCGAGGCATTTGGCCTGGTAAACAAAGGACTCCTGCACCCAGGGCTGCCCGTCCACCTCGCACGCCACCTGCTTTGCGCCCCGCGCGATCGCCTTCGCATTGCCGATCATGTAGGGCACATAGACGCGGCCGACTTCGCCAAGCAAGTCGCGCAAGGTAGCGGGCGGATCGGACAAGTCGATCCAGTCGGCCTCGCTCACGTCCAGCCCGCTTACATCCTCCAGCCTTTCGGTCCACGCATAGGCCCGCGGCGAGACCTCCATGGCGACCTGCGATGGGGTGGGATCGGTGATCACGAGCATCGTCATCTGACCGAAGGCTGCGAAATCGCCTGCGCCGGGCCGCTGGCCCAGCAGGTATGGCTGGTTCTGGATATGCGCCTCGAAGATCTCCAGAAAGCGACGCCAGCTGCCCTCGATGATCGGCGCAGTCACCGGATTGGAGCCGACGACGCCGATGCGCGAAATCTGCCGACTGGCGAAGTCCCGTTCCCCCTGCTCGCCCTCCTCGCGCGTGATCTGCATGGCCCTGCGGTAGGGCAGATAGGCGCTCGCCTTCTTGACATCCGCCGCATACGACCAGCGATAGTGGAACATGCATTTGCTCAGCCACTCGTCGCCATAATCCTCGAGCAGCAGGTCGATCAGGTTCAGCGCGGGATCGGACGGCCGGAGCCGTCGCTCGGCATAGGTCTCTTCCAGGCGATTCAGGATCGGGGTGGTGTCGGAGATCGCCGTGAGCGACCCGCCATCGGCTGCGGGCAGCACAAGGTAAGGCACGAGCGGGAGCGGGCGTTCGGGCAGTGCGCTCGCTTCCTTGCTTCCCATGATCACAAAGCGGAAAGGCAGGCGGCGAAATCGCAGCGCCCCGCGAAGTTTGCGCGTGTAAGGCGAGGATCCAACCCCAACCAGTCTCAAGTCGCTGTCCGAACTCATCCCGTGCTGCTCCCGATTCATGTTTGCCGTTGGCCGGCCAGAGAAATGCAAGCTGCCGGACCGATCCGCACGAGACTTGCTGCGGTGGAACGCTCTATCGGCTGCCAGCGCGCAAGGGATCAACCATCAGGCGGCAACCTTCAGCAGGATGTGCTGCGGGTCGGCGAGGCGCCTATCGACAGGGGGCTTTGGCAGGCATATGAGTCTCATTTTCTACATATCCGGCCTTTGTCGGGATTGATGTACATCCAGACGCTTGCGCCCCGCGCGTCGGGACTTCCGCCGTCGCTGACCGCAGGTCGGGACTCGTGTCCCGTGGGCAGACAAGCGTCGTGAGGCTACGGTGCGCTGAACCATCCTGCGCGCGCCCTTTGGTGACGCGCAGGTGCAGGGATTCTTCGACCGCCTGCCGGCTGCATTCGGCGCGGCCGACGCGGCCGAGGGCTTCGTCGACCGCTCCAGCCGAGACCCGGTGACCCTCAAGCACGCCTGGGGCGACTATGTGCCGGCGCGCTTCTTCGATCCGGCGCGCCATGGCGGCGTGGTCTTCACGCTCTCTCGCTGGCGCACGCTGGAAGCGGTGCACGCCTATGCCTACGCTGGCGTGCATGGCGAGGCGCTGCGCCATCGCCTCGAGTGGTTCGAGAAGCCCGAGTGGCCGAGCTACGCGGCCTGGTGGGTTGCCGATGACCACCGGCCCGACTGGGTCGAGGCGAAGCAGCGTCTGGAATACCTGCACGACCATGGCCCGAGCGAGGTGGCCTTCGACCTGCGCGCCCCCCGCGGCCCTGATGGCACCTCGGTCACCGTCGACCGCCAGGCGGCGCGTGCGATCGTCGAGCGGGCTGACCCCGCTCGCCATGATCAGGCCGCGCTCGAGCGCGAGTTCGACGCGATCACCCGCGTCATGCAGGCCGGGCAGAAGCCGGCGGGTTGACTCAGGCGGGCTCGCGCCGGGTGGTTTCCCCCGCGTCCTGCATGGTAGAACCCTGCAGGTCTCATCTCACCCCAGCGGGGGCTTCCTGTCATGTGCACCGGCATTTCCCTGACCGCCACCGATGGCGGCGTGGTCACCGCCCGAACCGTCGAGTGGGCGCTGAGCGACGCGCACCACGACCGTGTGGCCCTCTTCGGCCGCGGCCGGCGCTTCACGGCCCAGACCCCCAGCGGGCTCGACGGCAAGCAGTGGACCGGCCGCTTCGGCTTTGCCTCGCTCACCGCCTACGGCCAGCCCTACGGGCCCGACGGCATGAACGAGCAGGGCCTCTATGTGGGGGTGTACTACTTCCCCGGTTTCTTCTCGCCCGCGCCCTTTGACCCTGCCGAGCGCGAGCGCTCGGCCAGCGTGGGCGACTTCATGCAGTGGATGCTGTCCTCGTTTGCCACCGTGGCCGAGGTACGCGAGCACCTGCACGAGGTGCGCGTGGTCGAGGTGATCGATCCGCGCTTCGGTGGCGCGCCCCTGCCTTTTCACTGGAAGGTGGCCGACCCCACCGGCGCGGCCATCGTCATCGAGATCATCGACGCCGGGCGCGTGGTCGTGCATGACGCCTTCCTCGGGGTGATCTCCAACTCGCCCACCTACGACTGGCACCTCACCAACCTGCGCAACTACATCGGCCTGTCGCCCGCGCCCTCGGCGCCGCTCACCATCGATGGCCTGCGCCTGGCGCCCTTTGGCGGCGGATCGGGCCTGATCGGCCTGCCTGGCGACTACTCGCCCCCTTCGCGCTTCGTGCGGGCCGCGGCGCTCACCGCGCTGGCGCGGCCGCTGGCCACCGCCACCGAGGCGGTCTTCGAGGCCTTCCGCATCCTGGACAGCTTCAACATCACCGTCGGCGCCACCGCGCCGCCCGGACACCGGCCCCAGGACATCGTGAGCGCCACCCAGGTGACCACCGCCTGCGACCTTGGCGGCCGCACCCTCTACTTCCACTCCATGCACAACCGTCAGGTGCGTGCCGTGCGCCTGGCCGACATCGACTTCGGTGCTGTCACCGAGCGGGTGCTCGAGGCGGGCGCGCAGCGCAGCCAGTCGGTGGTGGAACTTCGGGCATGAGGCAGGCGGTGGCCGCGCGGGCGTCGCCGGGCTGGCGGGCGTGGCTGTCGCGCGTGATGCCGGTTGCGCTGATCGCGTTGGCGCTCGCGCTGATCGCGCCTGCCCATGCCGCCGACCCTGACGATGCTGCCGCAGAGGCCGCCGGGCCGGCCACGCTGCGCCTGCTCAATCGGGACATCGTCACGCTGCGCGCCACGGTGGCCGGTGCCTCGCCGCAGCGCCGCGTGGAGCAGGCGCGCGAGCGCATCCGGCAGTTGCCGGACTCGGCCATGGATCAGCCGCTGCAGGTGCTGCCCTTCGAGCTCGGCAAGCTGCACGGCCGGCAGTTCCTGCTTGGCGATGCCAACCTGTTCGCGCTCTACGACACCGACCTCGAGCCCGACGGCCGCCGCGATCTTGACGCGCTTGCCCGCCACACCCGCGAGCGGCTCGAAGAGGCGCGCCGCGCCTGGCACGAGACCCGTGACGGTCCGCTGCTGATGCGCGGCCTCGCGCTCACCGCGCTGGCCTGCGCGGTGCTGGCGCTGCTGGTCTGGGGCATTCTCGTGCTGGGCAGGCGGGTGGTGGGCTGGCTGGAGTCCACCCGCAGCCGTATCGCCGCGCGCAGCACCGGCATCGACTGGCGCGAGATCCTCGCCCGACTGCTGATGGGCAGCATCACGCTGCTCAAGTGGGTGCTGATCGCCTTGCTGGCCTATGTCTGGCTCAGGCTGGTGCTGGCGGCCTTCGTGGCCACCCAGCCGCTGGCCATCGCCCTCGATGGCTGGCTGTACCGCAAGCTGGTGTGGATCGTGAGCGGCGCGGCCGAAGGCCTGCCCGGTCTGGCCACGGTGATCATCGTGCTGCTGCTCACCCGGGCGCTGGCCGATGTGCTCGCCTATGTCTTCGGCGCCGTGCAGCAGGGCCGCCTCACGCTGCCCTTCCTGCATCGCGACACCATCAGCGCCACCCGTCGCATCGTCACGGTGCTGGTCTGGGGACTGGGCATCGCCATCGCCTATCCCTACCTGCCGGGCTCGGGCAGCGAGGCCTTCAAGGGCCTGTCGGTGCTGGCCGGCCTGATGCTCACGCTCGGCTCATCGGGCCTGGTGATGCAGGCGATGAGCGGCCTGGTGGTGATCTACTCGCGCTCGCTGCGCAAGGGCGACTACATCGAGGTCAATGGCACGCAGGGCGTGGTCATCGAGATCAGCTCGCTCGCGATCAAGCTCGTGGACATCCGCAACGAGGAGATCACCATCCCCAACGCGGTGCTGGTGTCCTCGCCCATCCGCAACTACTCGCGCCTGGCCCACGCCGAGGGCACGCTGCTGGTCACGCGGCTGACCATCGGCTATGACGCGCCCTGGCGGCAGGTGCACGCCATGCTCGAGGAGGCCGCGCGCCGCACGCCGGGGGTGCTGAACCTGCCCGCGCCCTATGTCTACCAGCGCGCCCTCTCGGATTTCTTCGTGGAGTACGCGCTCCACGCCAGCGTGCGGCACGCTGCCGAGCGGCCCGCGATCCAGTCCGCCCTGCACGCCGCCATCCAGGATGTGTTCAACGAGAACGGCGTGCAGATCATGTCGCCGCACTTCCTGGCCCAGCCGGCGCAGCCGGTGGTTGTTCCCCCGCCAGACTGGTTCAGGCCGCCGGCTCGGCCGCCGTCGTCCTAGGCGGCGGGGGCACCGGCCCGGCCGTGCTCAAGGCCATCGCGGCCGGATGCTCTCAGGCCCAGTTCTCGACCTTGAGGTCAGGGATGCGTTCGAATTCACGCAGATTGTTCGTGACCAGCGTAGCGCCCAATGTGACGGCGTGAGCTGCGATGAGCAGATCGTTATTGCCGACCGGTTTGCCGATCGACTCGAGGTGATTGCGAATGCGCGCGTAGGCGAAACGCCCCTGCCACGGCAGCACATTCAGGCGCGACAGAAAATCATCGATGTCATCGCGCAGTGCGGCAGCACGTGGCGAATGAAGGCGCTGCGCGCCGTAGTACAGCTCGGCAGCAACAATCTCTGACACGCAAAGGAGATCTGGATCATGCTGCAGAAAGTGTTCGAGCACCCGGGCAGGCCGCGCTCTCAGCACATAGCTGCAGATGTTGGTGTCCAGCATGTACATCAGAACAGGGGATCCCGGACCTGAGGCAGCTCATCCCCGCGATCGATCAGAAAATCGGCGGGCGCCGTGAGGGGCCGGCTGAAGAAGCTTTCCCACCCCCCACGGCGTTTCGGGGTGATCAGCAGGCTCTGTCCGATGCGTTCAATCAGGACTTCCTGGCTGTCGACCCGATACTCGGCGGGCAGGCGCACAGCCTGGCTGCCCCCGTTGACGAAGACCTTGGCGGTTCGTGTGGTCATGGTCGCGCCCCAAAGGGATGTATATACTTAAAATATATACTATTACGCTGGTTTTCGCGATGCCTGCCCACTGCGCCTCGGGAATCGACGCGCCTACAACAGCTCCCCCGCCTGCGTGACGCCGCGCGTCACCCGCGTCCACCACTGCGAGAAGCTGGTGCAGTGCCGGGGCACAGGCGCGAACAGGCGCGGCGGGGCCTCGCGGTGCGCGATCCCGGTCATGGCCCCGGGCAGATGCGGGTCGTCGGTGCAGCGCACCGCCGCCGCGCCGGCAAGCGCCTTGCGCAGCGCGGCGGCATCGATGTGCCAGCGTTGCGGGCACACCTCACGCATGGCCGCATCCACCCAGCGCCAGCGAGCCGCCGGCCAGGGCCAGGCGTGGTGATGCTCGCGCGGATACACGCCGATCACCACGGCATCGGCCGGCAGATCGGCGGGCGGCGCGCGCAGCGCCCAGGGATGCACCAGCCAGACCGTCCGACCGCGCACGGCCGCGGCGGCGGCCTGCACCTCGGGTGCCAGAACGCCAAGGTTGGCGGGCGGCTCGGTCAGCAAGGCCGGTTCGGCAAGGCCTGCGACGCCGTCGGCGGCTGAGGAGACTGTCTTGCCGGCGCGGCCGCGCGCCATGGCATCGAGCTCGGCATAGCTGCAGTCGATCACGCTGCCCGGGCTGCGCCAGGCCTCGGGCGCGTAGCGGGCCACATTCTCGGCGTTGAACAGATACGGCTTGTGGCTGCCCGTTCCGGCCACCCACTGCCAGCTGAGGTGATTGCTGGCCAGATCGCCATCGAAGAGATGGGCCACCAGCCAGTCTGCGCCGGCGCGCCAGTGCACCCGACGGATGTGCACCACATAGCTCGCCAGCCACATGCGGGCGTGGTTGTGCAGCGTGCCGGTCCGGTAGAGCTCGCGCACCGCCTGGTCGATGACGGGTACGCCGGTGCGCGCTTCGCGGATGTCGGACGGCAGCACGCGGGCATAGGCCGCCTCGGGCAGAGGGCCCTCGTGCACCGATCGCAGGATGCCGTCGCCGAGGTGGGACCACACATGACGGAAGTACTCGCGCCAGCCCAGCTCGAACACCAGCTTGTGCTGCACGGCGAGCGGGTCGCGCGCGAGCACGCCGGCGAGCACCTCGGGCAGGGTGAGCACACCGTGGGTGAGCCAGGGCGAGAGCCCGGTGACCGCGCCCTCGAGGTGATTGCGGGTGCGCGCGTAGGCGGCCGGGCGAACGCGGCTAAGACAGGCGAGCGCGGCCGCCCGGGAGGGCTCGGGCGCAACAGTCATGTCAGCGATGGCGGTCATGTGCAGTGTCATGAAGGGGTAGCCCCGAGCGTAGCCGGTGGGCCTTGGGCCAGGCTCAGTGACCCTTGAATCGGACTGCGACGGATTGCCTCGGGCATTCAGCGCTCCTACAGTCGGTTGCAGTCCTGTCTTGCGCGTGGAGCCGGCAGGTGACCCACCGTGCGGGCCCGCAGCTCGCGAAGGAGTGCCAATGCGCCGCCCGCCTCACCTCGGGATCCCCCCGGTTCAACCGATGTCTTCCAGGGCGGTCGATCCTTCCCGACGCCGTTTCGCGGGCGCCGCGGCCGGCGCAGCGCTCGGTGCCTGGCTCGCGCCGGACGCTGCCCGAGCGCAGCCGTCGCCGACCTTCCCGAGCAAGCCCCTGCGCTTCGTGGTGCCCAGCGCCCAGGGCACCGGGGTCGACATGCTGGTGCGGGCGTTCGCGGAGCGCATCCGTGTGACCACTGGCCAGCCCACCCTGGTCGAGAACAAGGTGGGTGGCGGCGGCGTTCTCGGTCTGTCGCATTTCGTGTCTCTGCCGGCAGACGGGCACACCGTGGTGTCGATCACCTCGAGCTCGATGAACCTCCTGCCCTTGATGCAGGCGGTGGCCTACGACGAGTCGCTGCTGCGCCCGATCATCGGCTTCTCTCAGCACACCGGCATGTTCCTCGCGGCGCCTTCGTCGAACTACACCACGCTGAAGAAGATGGTCGATGACGCCCGCGCAGCGCCGGGCACCGTCAACATGGGCATCTACTCGCCGCACTTCCAGGTGGCCCTGCGCGTCTTCGAGGACATGATCGGCACCCGCTTCAATGTCGTTCCCTACAAGGGGCCCGACCTGTTCCTCGGTCTTGGCGAGGGATCGATCCCGCTGGCCCTGGCTGACCTGGGCACGGCAGTGCGTTTCGTTGAATCGGGCAAGACCCGGCCGCTGGCCACCGCGGCGGCCACGCGCCATCCCAGCTTTCCCGATGTGCCCACGGTCATCGAGCTTGGCTATCCCGGCTATGAGGTGCACGAGATCGCCGGCTTTGCCATCAACGCGAAGACGCCCGAGCCGCAGGTCCGGCAGATGGAGGAGCTGCTGCTGCGTACGGCCGCCGACCCTGAGTATCTGGCGCTTGCGCGCCGCCTGCCCGGTGCGGTGCTCACCCAGATTCCCGGCAAGGACTTCGCCGCCACGCTCAGCCGCCGCCGCGCGGTTCAGGAAAAGCTGCTGAAGGATCTGAAGCTGCACAAGTGAGCCCCCGATGCAGCTGATCGATCTCTTCGACCGCGGTCTGTCCTTCGGCGCCCAGGCTCCCTGCCTGGTCGAGCCCGACGGCCGTACCCTGTCCTACGGCGAGGTGGCACAGCTCACCCACCGTATCGCCAATGGCCTGGTGGCCGCTGGCATCGGGAGCGGCCAGGCGGTGGGCCTGCTGAGCGAGAACCACCTGCTGACCTTTGCCGCGGTGCTGGGCATCGTGCGCTCGCCGGGCATCTGGGTGCCGGTGAATGCGCGCAACGCGCCCGAGGAGAACGCCAACATACTGGCTCGGGCCGACTGCGAGTTCCTGTTCATCCACAGCCGCTTTGCGCCCCAGCTCGCCCTGCTGTGCACCTCGCTGCCGCGTCTGCGGGGCGTGGTGTGCATCGATGCCGACCTGCCCGATGCGCCTGCGCTCGAGCGCTGGGCCGCCGAACATCCCGACACGCCCTTTCGCAGCGATGACCGCGTCGACGATGTCGTGGCCATTCGGGGCACCGGCGGCACCACCGGTCTGCCCAAAGGCGTGCTGATCACGCACCGCAACTATGCGATGCTCTTTGCCAACTGGTATGCCGCCATGCCCGTACGCGAGCGACCGGTGCACCTGGTGGTGGCGCCCATGTCGCATGCGGCCGGCACCATCGCGTTCTCGGTCTGCGCCTATGGCGGGGCCAATGTCATCCTGGGCTCGGCCGAGCCTGCCGCCGTCATCGAAGCGATCGCACGGCATCGGGTCACCCAGCTGTTCCTGCCGCCCACCGCCATCTACAAGCTGCTGGCGCACCCCGCCGTGCGCGACGGCGACTACGGATCCTTGCGCTACTTCGTGTATTCGGCCGCGCCGATGTCGGCCGACCGGCTGTGCGAGGCGCTCGATGTCTTCGGGCCGGTGATGGTGCAGGCCTATGGCCAGGCCGAGGCGCCCTTCGTGTGCACGGTGCTCGGCATCGAAGACCATCGTCGCATCCTCGCCGACCCCGCGCTTGCCCACCGGCTGGCCAGTTGTGGGCGTGCCTCCCCGCTGGTCAGGGTGGCCATCATGGATCCGGACGGCAGGCTGCTGCCCGATGGCGAGCGCGGCGAGATCGTGGTCCAGGGCGATCTGGTGATGAAGGGCTATTACCGGGATCCCGACAAGACCGCCGAAACCCTGCGCGGCGGCTGGCTGCACACCGGTGATGTCGGCTACCGGGACGCTGACGGCTACTTCTACATCGTCGATCGGCTCAAGGACATGATCGTGTCCGGCGGCTTCAACATTGCGCCCAGCGAGATCGAGCAGGTGCTGTGGTCGCTGCCGGCGATCAACGACTGCGCGGTGATCGGCGTGCCCGACCCCTATTGGGGCGAGGCGGTAAAGGCGGTGGTGGAATTGCGTCCCGGCGCTGCCTGGGATGCCGAGGCCGCGATGGCTCTGTGCCGTGAGCGGCTGGGCAGCATGAAGGCGCCCAAGTCGATCGAGGTGTGGCCCCAGTTGCCGCGCAGCGCGGTCGGCAAGGTGCTCAAGCGCGAGATCCGAGAGACCTTCTGGCAGGGGCAGGATCGGCGGGTGTGAGGCCTGTGGGCATGCGGTGGCTGAGGTTCAGTCCGGCCAACCCTCCGCCGGCAGCTTCGGCACCCGGCGGAATTCCCCGAGGTTTCGGGTGATCAGCACCATCCCGCGCGAGCGCGCATGGGCGGCGATCAGCAGGTCGTGGCTGCCGATCGGCTTGCCACGGCGCTCGAGCGTGGCGCGGATGTCGGCATAGTGCGCGTCAGCTGGCGGTTCGAAGGGCAGCACCGTCAGCGCTCCGAGCAATTGCTCCACCCGCCGGGTCAGCGGGGCCGAGCCCTTGCGCAGCGCGCCGAAGCGCAACTCGCACGCGGCCACGATGCTGGTGCAGATGCGCTCGGGCGCGATGGCGCCAAGCTGCCTTGCGAGCGCGCCCTGAGGGTTGCGGATGAGTTCCGACAGCGCGTTGGTGTCGAGCATCAGGCCCTGATCCGGCGTCACAGGCTGTCGCGCTCCTGCAGCGGCAGATCGGCGATCTCGGGCAGGGCATCGGGCATCGGCGCCCAGGAGGCGAGCAGATCCTTCAGCGGATGCCGGCGCACCGGCGACAGGATCAGCCGCTCACCTTCCCGGCGGATGAGCACTTCGGAGCCCTCCATCTCGAACTCTCTTGGAATGCGCACCGCCTGATTGCGGCCGTTGCGAAACAGCGCGGCGTGGCGCGCGCCGGCGGGGCCGTCGGCCCGCTCGGGGCTGTCCGGGAGGGGCCGAGAGGAGAAAGAGGCGGGGATGTTCGACGATGGCATAGGCCAAAGCCTATGCCAAATGGCCCTGCGGGGCAATCCGCCTTCCGGTCGCGCCTTCCGTCTGATTGCGAAATGCGATGGACGCTATTGGCGGCCATGCATTGAGGCGGGGAGTGCCGCACGGGATACTGGCCGCCTTCCCAGACCAAAGCAGGCGGATCCATGAGCGACACCCAAGAGACCGTGCTGGTGGCCGGTGGCGGCATCGGCGGACTGGCCGCGGCGCTCGCCCTCGTGCGGCGCGGCTACCGCGTGCGCGTCTTCGAGCAGGCGCCCGAGATCGGCGAGATCGGCGCCGGCATGCAGCTCGGCCCCAATGCCTTCCATGCGCTGGATGCGCTGGGCGTGGGCGAGCTCGCCCGCAGCCGCGCGGTGTTCACCGATTTCATGGTCATGCACGACGCGGTCGACGGCTCGCAGGTCGGCCGCATCCTCACCGACGAGGCCTTCCGGCAGCGCTTTGGCAACCCTTACGCGGTCATCCATCGTGTCGATGTGCACACCGCCCTGCTCGAGGGCGCGGTGGTCACCGGCCGGGTGGACTTCCAGACCAGCACCCGCATCGAGCGGGTGGAGCAGGACGACGCCGGCGTCACCGTCATCGATCAACGCGGCCAGCGCCTGCGGGGCGCGGCCCTCATCGCCGCCGATGGCGTGAAATCGGTGGTGCGGGCGCAGTATGTGAACGACCCGGCCCGGGTCACCGGCCACGTGGTCTATCGCGCCGTGGTCGACAAGGCCGAGTTCCCCGAGGACCTGCGATGGAACGCCGCAAGCCTGTGGGCCGGGCCGAAGTGCCACCTGGTGCACTACCCGCTGCGCGGCGGCGAGCAGTACAACGTGGTGGTCACCTTCCACAGCCGCCAGCCGGAGGCGTGGGGCGTCACCGAGGGCAGCAAGGCCGAGGTCCAGTCCTACTTCCAGGGCATCGTGCCGAAGGCGCGGCAGCTGATCGACCTGCCCCGGTCCTGGAAGCGCTGGGCCACCGCCGATCGCGAGCCGATCGGCACCTGGAGCTTCGGTCGCGCCACGCTGCTGGGCGATGCCGCCCACCCCACCACGCAGTACATGGCGCAGGGCGCATGCATGGCGCTGGAAGACGCGGTCACCCTGGGCGAGTCGCTGCGGGTGCATCCCGACAACTGGACGAAGGCCTTCGACCTCTATCAGCGTTCGCGGGTGGCCCGCACCGCGCGCATCGTGCTCTCCGGCCGCGAGATGGGCCGGATCTACCACGCCGAGGGGGTCGAGCGGCTGGTGCGCAACCAGCTCTGGAAGGGCCGCTCGCAGGAGCGCTTCCACGACGCGCTGGAATGGCTCTACGGCTGGAATGTGAGCAACTGCCTGACCCAACCCGGAGACCCGTCATGACCGAACTCGGCCGCCTCGAGGACCTGCCGCAGGACTACCGCGACGACCTCACCCGCCAGAACCTCGTGCCGCTGTGGCCCAGCCTGCGCTCGGTGCTGCCGCCGAAGATGCCTGCGCGACGCACCCAGCCCGCCTTCTGGTCCTACCAGGCGCTGCGCCCGCTGCTGATGCGCGCCGGCGAGCTCGCGCCCATGGAGAAGGCCGAGCGCCGCGTGCTGGTGCTGGCCAACCCGGGCCATGGCCTGGAGAAGATGCAGGCCAGCGCCGCCATGTACCTCGGCATGCAGCTGCTGCTGCCTGGCGAGTGGGCGCCCTCGCACCGCCACACCCCGAACGCGGTGCGGCTGGTGGTGGAAGGCGAGGGCGCCTACACCACGGTCAATGGCGAGAAGTGCCCGATGGCGCGCGGTGACCTGATCCTCACGCCCACCGGGCTGTGGCACGAGCACGGCCATGATGGCGATGCGCCGGTGGTCTGGCTCGATGTGCTCGACCTGCCGCTGGTCTACTACACCGAGACCTCGTATGCCATCGAGGGCCAGCGCCAGAACGTGGTGCCGGGGCGCGGCGACGAGGGCTACCGCCGCGGCGGCGTGGTGCCTGCGCCCGCCTTCGAGCGCGCGGCGCGCGCCTATCCGGTGGTGCGGTATCCCTGGGCCGACACCCGCGCCGCGCTGCTGGCGCTGGCGGCCGACCGGCCCGAGCTGCAGGCTGTGCAGGTCGGCTATGTGAATCCCGAGACTGGCGCTGACGCGCAGAACATCCTCGGCTTCTATGCGCTGATGCTGCGCCCGGGCCAGACGCTGCGTCTGCCGGTGCGCTCGCCGGCGGTGGTGTTCCATCAGATCGAGGGCGCCACCGGCGTGTCGGTCGGCGAAAGCGCTTTCGCACTGAGCGAGGCCGACACCTGCTGCGCGCCGGGCTACACCGAGGTGGTGCTGCGAAACGCCGCCGCCGATGCGCCTTCCTTCCTGTTCCTCGCCGATGAATCGCCGCTGCACCGCAAGCTCGGCGTCTACGAGAACCGGGGCTGAAGCGCCATGACCTGCATCATCGCCAGCTGGCCAAGCGGGCGGCGATCGCATCGCGGCGCCCCACTATGATGGGCGCCATCATCGACAGCCTTGGGAGCGTGCCTTGCCCGCCAGACCGCGAGAACCGTCTTCGCTTCGCCTCGATCGGGGCGTGACTCTGTCGGGTCTGCGCACCTTCGTGGCGGTGGTGCAGGCCCGGGGCCTGTCGGGCGCGGCCCGGGTGCTCGGCGTGACCCAGCCGAGCGTGTCGGTGCAGCTTGCCGCGCTCGAGCGCGCCTGCGGCGTGCTGCTGTGCCACCGCAAGCCCGAGTTCGCGCTCACCGATGCCGGCGCCGATGTGTTCGTGCGGGCGCGCCTGATCCTGTCGCGGGTCGATGAATTCGAGAGCGCGCTCGATCATCTGCAGCAGGCCGCCGGCCGGGTCAGCGTGGGCCTGTCCACGCCGCATGTGGCCATGCCGCTGCTCGCCGGGTTTCGCGCCGCGCATCCCGCCATCAGCCTGCAGGTGAGCATGGGCAACACCACCACCCTCCTGGAGGAGGTGGCGCGCTGCCGGGTGGATGTGGCGGTGATGACCCTGCGCGAGCCGCCCCCCAACCTGCTGTGCGTGAAGGTGGCCAGCCCGCGGCTGGCGGTCTGCCTGCGCGCCGATCACCCGCTGGCCCGGCGCCGGACGCTGCGCCCGGCCGATCTGGCCGCGCTGGAGATCATCGCCCGCGAGCCGGGATCGCAGACCCGGGCGCTGTTCGACGAGACCCTCGCCCGCGCCGGCGTCAAGCCGCGGGTGGTGATGGAGGTGGGCAACCGCGAGGCGCTGCGCGAGGCGGTGGCCGCCGGCCTCGGGGTGGGCATGCTGTTCGACAACGAGAACGGCGAGGACCGGCGCTTTGCGCTGGTACCGCTGCAGGGCGTGCCGCACGCGCCCGGGGTCTACGCGGTGGCGCTCAACGAGTCCCTGGGCATTCCTGGCGTGCAGGCGCTGGTCGAGCACCTGCGGGCGGGGGTTGGCGGGGCGCGCGCGGTCAGAGCCAGCGCTCGCAGCTGAGCATGAGGGTCATCGGGTGGATGGCAGATGCCTGAAACCCGTAATGCGCGTAGAAGCGCCTGGCGTTCTCGTTAAGCGCATGGACGAGCAGGGCGCGCACCCCGGCATCTGCTGAGACAGCCAGGGCACGCTTGACCGCATCCTGAAGCAGTGCGGCACCGAGGTGCATGCCTTGCGCCTTTCGATCCACAGCCAGCCGACCGAGTACAAGAACCGGCACCGGGTCGGGCATGTTGCGGCGGATGCCGCGCGTGGCCGATTCATGGCTGACCGCGCCCGCAGCAAGCGCGTAGTAGCCCATCACCGTGCCTGTGGCGTCGGTCACCACGAAGGTGCGGCTCGCACCGCTGGTCTGGTTGGCCAGAGCCCGCCGGCGCAGCCATTCATCCAGCGAGCGTTCCCCGCAGTCGAAGTCTGCGATCTGGTGCGAATCGGTCAGTGGCGCCGGCGCGCCCAGCGGTGGTGTCAACGCGCCTTCCCGCCGCGTTTGGTCGTGGCGGGCTTGGCGGCTGGCTTTGCCCAGGGCGGAGTGACCCGCATCAGGCGCTCCAGGCCGGGGTTGGGCGCCGTGGGGCCGTCAAGCTGACGAAGAAACGCAGCGTGGCGCTGATCATCAAGGCGGAAATAGATCTGGTCCAGCAGAACACTCTGTGCGCGCTCGCAGGCGGCCTCGAGCATGAAGTCAGACCGGGTCTTGCCCATGGCCGCTGCAGCCTGATCGATGAGATCACGCTGCTCGGGTCTTGCCCGAAGGTTGATGGCGGCGTCTCGCATGGAATGGGGCCTGCAGGGTGGTTTGTGTACCGTGCGGATCGTGTCGCATCGTATATCTATTGTCAATACATCAAGTCCGTACCCGGAGTTGCTGCGGGTCGTCGCCGGGAAGGCAAGTCGCTTTCATTCTCCGGTCATATAGGCTTCGTATATTGCAACGATCGCACCATAATTCCCTTCAATGACAAGGCCGCCCGCCGCCGTCGCGCTTCGCGAGGACCGCTCCGCATGAACCCGCCCGCTGCCCACCCCGCCATTGCCGCCATCCGCCAGCTCTTCCAGGAGAAGGGCGAGCTGATCTACGGCGAGGCGGTGAACCAGGTTCAGCATGCCCTGCAGTGCGGCGCGCTCGCCGAGGCGCAGGGCGCCGCGCCCAGCCTGGTGGTGGCGGCGGTGCTGCACGATGTCGGTCACATGCTGCACCGTGATGCCGCGGGCGCCGTGCAGGCCGGCGACGATGACCGCCATGAGCGGCTGGGCGCGAAGTTCCTGCTGCGCTGGTTCGGCCCCGAGGTGGCCGAGCCGGTGCGCCTGCATGTCGACGCCAAGCGCTATCTCTGCACCCGCGAGCCCGGCTACTGGGCGGCGCTCTCGCCGCTGTCGCAGCGCACCCTGGAGATCCAGGGCGGGCCGTTCACCGAGGAACAGGCCCGCGCCTTCGAGCAGTTGCCGCACGCCATGGAGGCGGTGAGCGTTCGCCGCTGGGATGACGACGGCAAGAAGGCCGGGGTGAACACCCCGGGCCTCGAGCACTACCTGGCGCTGGCGGCCGAGTGCGCCATGCCGATTCAGCAAGGATGACCCGCATGCGCTTCTCGCGTCGCAACTTTGTCGGCTACAGCCTCGGTGGCCTCGCGCCCGCCGGCCTTGCCGGCGTGTTTCCCGGGCTGGCGCTCGCCCAGCCGTCCCCGAAGCGCGGTGGCACCCTGGTGTATGCCAACTGCTCGGCCAATCGCCGTGGCGGCGATGTCAGCAACAGCAAGCACCCGTATTACATGGTCGACCTGATCACCCGCAGCGCGTACAACTCGCTGCTCTGGGTCGACGCCAGCCTGCAGCTTCAGGGCGAACTGGCCAAGGCCTGGGGCGCGCTCGACGAGCGCCTGGAAACCTGGGAGTTCGTGCTGCACGAGGGCGTGCGCTTCCATGACGGCCGCGAGCTCACCGCGGCCGATGTGGTGTCCTCGTTCGCGCTGCACAAGGCGAAGCACTGGGCCTCGGCGCAGATCAGCGAGGTCACCGCCAGCGGCCGCCACAAGGTGCAGTTCCGGCTGAAGAAGGGCAACGCCGAGTTCCCCTATGTGCTGGCCGAGTACGACACCATGATCATGCCGGCCGACGAGAACATCGATCGCATCGGCCTCAGCGGCATCGGCACCGGACCGTTTCGCATCGTCTCGGTCGATCCGCAGCGCCGCATGGTGCTCGAGCGCAACGAGAAGTACTGGCGCGCCGGTCCGTACCTCGACCGGCTGGAGGTGGTCAATCGCGAAGGCCAGATGGAGGCTGCGATCAACGGCTTCCGGGCGAAGCAGTTCGACGCGGTGCTCAACATCGATCCGCGGCTGGTGCGTCAGCTCGAGAAGGAACCTGACACCGAAATCGTCGGCGCCGCCAGCGGTGACCATGCGGTGATCGTCCTGCCCAAGCATCCCGGCTCGCCCTTCAACGACAAGCGCATCCGCCAGGCGCTGGCGCTCGCGGTTGACCGCGAGGCGATCGTGCGGGTGGTGTACGGCAAGAACGCGGGCTGGGTGGGCAACGACAGCCACCTGGTGGCTGCCGACCCCAACTTCGTGGCGCGGCCGGTGCGCCGGGATGTGGCCCGCGCCCGCAAGCTGCTCGCCGAGGCCGGCCACCCCAACGGCATCACGCTGCCCACGATGTACTACGCGCCCCAGTGGCCCGAGATGGCGCGCTACTTCCAGGTGCTGCAGCAGACCGTCAAGGAGGCGGGCATCACCCTGCCGATCGAGGAGCGGCCCACCGATGGCTACCAGAAGTTCCGCCAGGGCGATGCCGATGTCACCAAGGGCAACCCGCACAAGTTCGCCTACACCGCGGTGGGCCCGCGCAACCCCGGCATCAGCCTGTTCCGCATGCGCCAGGCCAACAACGAGAGCGGCTACTGGAGTGGCGCGCCGGCCGACGAGTACATGAAGCTCTACGACCAGGCCATGGTCACGCGCGATGCCGGCAAGCGCAAGGCGATCTACGCGCAGATGCAGGCCATCCTGCACGAGGAGGTGCCCGCGCTGCTGCCGGCCGGGCGCAACAACCTGCTGGTCAAGCGGCCGGCTGTGCGCGGGCTGGACAACCATCCGCAGCACTGGTCGATCCGCTGGGACGGCGTGTGGAAGGCCTGATCACCGTCATCGTGCGGCGCGTGGCCCTGTCGCTGGCCACGCTGTTCGCGCTGGCGGTCTTCATCTTCCTGGCCACCGAGGTGATGCCGGGCGATGCGCTCGATGTCATCCTGTCTTCCGACGAGATCGCGAACATCCCGCCCGAGCGCCTCGCGCAGATGAAGCGCGATCTTGGCCTGGATCGGCCGGCCCATGAGCGCCTGGGCAGCTTCCTGGTCAATGCCGCCCAGGGCGACTTCGGCCGCACCCTGATCTCGAAGACGCCGGTGGCCGAGGTGATCGCCTACCCGCTGCGCAACTCGCTGGCGCTGGCCGGCCTGGTGCTGCTGATCGCGCTGCCGCTGGCGGTGCTGATCGGCGTGGCCGGCGCGGTCTGGCATCGGCGGCTGGCCGATCATGTGATCGCCACCGTCACCATCGTCGGCTACTCCATCCCGGAGTTCGTCATCGGCACGCTGCTGGTGATCGCCTTCGCGGTGCTGCTGCCCTGGTTTCCGGCCACCATCACCGTCGACACCCGCGCGCCGGTGACCGAACTGCTGCGGGTCAGCGCCCTGCCGGTGGCCACCATCGTGATCGGCTCGGTGGCCTACCTGAGCCGCCTGTTGCGGGTGGGCATGATCGAGGCGCTCGGCGCCGACAACATCGAGCGGCTGCGCATGACCGGCGTGCCCTCATGGCGGGTGGTGTTTCGCCATGCCCTGCCGGCCGCGGTCATCCCCTGCCTGACCGCCATGGCCTTGTACGCGGCGGCGCTGGTGTCGGGCATCGTGGTGGTGGAACTGGTGTTCTCCATTCCCGGGCTGGGGCAGGAGCTGGTGCGCGGCGTGGTGCGGCGCGAGGTTCATGTGGTGCAGGCGATCGCGCTGGCCTCGGCGCTGGTGGTGGTGGTGCTCAACCTGCTGGCTGACCTGTCCATCCTCGCGCTCGATCCGCGCACCCGGGGCGGGTGAGCGCCCATGCCCTCGCGTCTGCGTCTGATCCTGCGCCGGCCGCTCGCCCTGGTCGGCGTGGCGCTGGTGCTGATCCACCTGCTGATGGCGCTGTCGGCGCCGTGGTGGATTGCGCACGACCCCACCGCGCTGGTCGGCCCGGCGCTCGAGCCGCCCGGTGAAGACTTTCTCTTCGGTACCGACGAGCTCGGCCGTGACTTCCTTTCGCGGGTGGTGATGGGCGGTCGTGTGGCGATCCTGGTGGCCTTCAGCGCCGGCCTGATCGCGGCGCTGGGCGGCGGGCTGGTGGGGCTGGCTGCGGCCTATTACCGCGGGTGGTTCGATGACGGCGTGTCGCGGCTGGTGGAGCTCAAGCTGGCCATTCCCTCCATCCTCTTCGTGTCCCTGTTCGTCACCGGCTTCGGCCAGTCGATGGGCGTGCTGATCGCGGTGATTGCGGTGATCAAGATGATGGGCGCCATCCGCACCTCGCGCGCGGCCGGCCTGCAGCTGATGTCGCTGGGCTATGTGAAGGCCGCGCAGCTGCGCGGCGAGCGTGGCCCGGCGATCATCGCCCGCGAGATGCTGCCCAGCGTGGTCGATCTGCTGCTGGTCGAGTTCGCGCTGCGCAGCTCCAGCGCGCTGCTGCTGGTGAGCGCGCTCTCCTTTCTCGGGCTGGGCCTGTCGCCGCCCACGCCCGACTGGGGGCTGATGATCCATGCCGGGCTGTCGGCCATCCACTCCGAGCCCTGGCTGATCCTGATCCCGGCGGTGTGCATCTCCACGCTGGTCATCGGCATCAACTTCGCCACCGAGGGCATCGCCGATGCCCTCGGCCTGGATGCCGCGCGGGGTGGCGCCCATGGCTGAGGCCGCTCGCCCCGCTGCTCCCATGGCGCAGGCCGTCCACCCGGCGGCGCCGCTGCTGCAGGTGGAGGGCCTGTCGATCGGCTATCGGGATGCCTTCGGCCGGATGAGCCTGGCGGTGCGCGAGCTCGGCTTCACGCTGGCCGCGGGTGAGTCGATCGGCCTGGTTGGCGAGAGCGGCAGCGGCAAGAGCACCGTGGCGCGCGCCCTGCTCGGCCACTATCGCGGCGCGGGCGAGCGCACCGCCGGGCGCATCCTGATCCGCGGCCAGGCGCTCGATGAGCGCGACCCGGCGAGCCTTGCCCGGCTGCGCGGCATCGACATCGCCTTCGTGCCGCAGAACCCGCTGTCTTCGCTCACCTATCACCTGAGCGTGGGCGCGCAGCTGGTGGAGATCCTGCGCACCCGCGCCGGCCTGGACGCGGCGACCGCGCGTGAGCGCGCGCTGGCGCTGATGGCCCAGACCCGCCTGCCCGACCCGGAAACGCTCTTCGATCGCTATCCGCATCAGCTCTCGGGCGGGCAGCGCCAGCGGGTGGTGATCGCCTGCGCGCTGGCCTGCCAGCCCCGCCTGCTGGTGCTCGACGAACCCACCACCGCGCTGGACAAGTCCACCGAGGTGCAGGTGCTCGGCCTGGTCACCGAACTGCGACGCAGCCTCGGGGTGGGGCTGGTGCTGGTCACCCACGACCTCAACGTGGTGGCGCGGATGTGCGACTCGGTGCTGGTGATGAAGGACGGCGTCTGCGTGGAGCAGGGCGCCACCGCGGCCACCTTCGCCAGCCCGGCCACCGACTACACCCGCGAGCTGGTCGGTTCGGTGCTGCGGCTGGACGCCGATCCGCCGCAGGACCGCGCCCGTCATGACCAGCCGGCGCTGGTCGCGGTCAGCGGGCTGGGGCATCGCTATCAGGCCGGCGGCTGGTGGCGTCGGGCGAGCAGGCCATCGGCCCCCGCGCTGCAGGGCGTGGATCTCGGCCTGCGGCCGGGCGAGGTGCTCGGCGTGATCGGTGAATCGGGCTCGGGCAAGAGCACGCTCGGCGGCGCGCTCGCCGGGCTGATCGCCCCCAGCGAGGGCGGCATGCGCTTCCAGGGCGATGCGCTGCCGGGCGGGGCCTCGGCGCGCAGCCGTGAGCAGCGTCGGCGCATCCAGATGGTCTTCCAGGACCCGCTCTCGTCGCTGAATCCGCGTCAGCGGGTGGGCACCGCCATCGCCCGGCCGATGCAGGTCTTCTTCGGCATGAGCCATCGCCAGGCCTGGGATCGGGCGGCGGCGCTGCTCGACGAGCTCGGCCTGGAGGCCCGCTTCCTGGAGCGCTATCCGCGACAGCTCTCGGGCGGGCAGCAGCAGCGGGTGGCGATCGCCCGCGCGCTGGCCGCCGACCCCGAGCTGATCATCTGCGACGAGTTCACCTCGGCGCTGGACGCCACGGTGCAGGGTCAGGTGATCGACCGGCTGATGCAGGTGCAGGCCCGCCGCGCGCTCGCGCTGGTGGTGATCACCCACGACCTCGGCGTGGTGTGGCGCATGGCGCATCGGGTGCTGGTGCTGCGCGAGGGTCGGGTCCACGAGCAGGGACTCACCGCCGATGTCTTTGCGCGGCCAGCCTCCGACTACACCCGCCTGCTGCTCGCGGCGGCCACCTCGGCCAGCCGTCCGCAGTCGGACCCGCCCGGCGACCAGAGCGCCTCCCTCGGAAAGGAATCCCTGTCATGACCGTCTTCGATCGACGCGAGTTCAGCCTGGCCGCTGCGGCGCTGGCCGCGGGTGCGGGATTGCCGGCTGCTGCGCTTGCCCAGGCCCCGGCGGGTGCCAAGCCGGCCGGGCCCGCGCCGGTGCGCGGCGGGGTGCTCAGGGTGGCGCAGTGCTCGGCCAACCGGCGCACCGCCAATGCGGGCAACGCCCGCCATCCCTACTTCTTCGTCGATCTGAGCACCCGGGTGGCCTACAACTGCCTGACCTGGGTGAACGAGAAGCTGGAGTGGGAGTACGAACTCGCCCGCGAGATGGCACCCACCGACGAGCAGGTCAATGTCTGGGATGTGAGCCTGCGCGAGGGCGTGCTCTTTCACGATGGCCGCGAGATGGTCGCCGAGGATGTGGTCGCCTCCTTCGAGGCCCATCGCGCGGGCGCGCCGTTCGCCTCGCAGATCCAGAAGGTGGAGGGCCTGGGCCGGCACAAGGTGCGCTTCCACCTGAAGGAAGGCAACGCCGAGTTTCCGTATGTGCTTGCCGAGTACCAGCACGCCATCATGCAGGCCGACACCCCGGCGCGGATCGGCCTGAACGGCATCGGCACCGGACCTTTCCGCTTCGTGAACGCCGATCCCAACCGCTCGGCCATCTTCGAGCGGCACGAGCGCTACTGGCGCAAGGGCTTTCCTTACCTGGACCGGCTCGAGATCCACAACCGTGAAGGCCAGCAGGAGGCCGCGCTCAACGGCCTGCGCGCCCGTCAGTTCGACGCGGTGCTCACCATCGATGCGCGTGGGGTGCGCCAGCTGCAGCGCGAGCCCGATCTGGAGTTCTCGGTGGGCCGCGGCAGCTACCACTTCGTGATCCAGCTGCCCAAACACCCCGGCTCGCCCTTCGAGGACAAGCGCATCCGTCAGGCGTTCGCGCTGGCCATCGACCGCGAGGCGATCGTGCGCATCGCCTATGCCGGGAAGTACGGCTGGGTGGGCAATGACAGTCATCTCGTGGCCACCGACCCCAACTTCCTTTTCCGGCCGGCCAGGCGTGATGTCGCCGCAGCCCGCAGGTTGCTCGCCGAGGCGGGCTACCCCAACGGCATCACGCTGCCCACGCTCTACTTCAGCCCGCAGCTGCCCGAGGTGCCGATCTACTTCCAGGTGCTGCAGCAGACCGTGAAGGAGGCGGGCATCACGCTGCCGATCGAGGAGAGGCCGGCCGACGGCTATGTGGCCTTTCGCACCGGCGATAACGATCTCGCCAAGGGCAGGTTCCACAAGTTCGCGATGACCGCGGTGGGCTCGCGCAACCCGGGCATCTCGCTCAACCGCATGCGCGGCGCATTCGTGGAGAGCGGCCACTGGCGTGGCCCCGAGCAAGACCGCTACATGGACCTCTACCGGCGCGCGATGCTCACGCGCGACGACACCCTGCGCAAGCGCCTCTACCACGAGATGCAGCGCATCCTGCAGGAGGAGGTGCCGGCCATCCTGCCGGCGGGCGGCGATGCCATCCTGGTGCGCCGCAAGACCGTGCGCAACCTGAACTACCACCCCCAGATCTGGTCGATCCGCTTCGACGAGGTCTGGCGCAGCGCCTGAGCCGGCCGACCCAACCCGTTCATCCGAGGAGCACCTGATGTCGTCCAATCCCTTCGAGCAGCCCGGGCAGTTCTTCAAGGGCAACCTGCACACGCACAGCAACACCTCCGACGGCATGCTCCCGCCCGAGGAGGTCTGCCGGCGCTACCGTGAGCGCGGCTACGACTTCCTGTGCCTGTCGGACCACTTCCTGCCGAAGTACGACTTCCCGGTGAGCGACACCCGGCCGTTCCGCGCCGAGGGCTTCACCACCCTTCTCGGCGCCGAAATGCATGTGGGCAATACCGCGCTGGGCGAGAAGTGGCACCTGCTTGCCAACGGTCTGCCCCTGGACTTCGCCCCGCCGCGCGAGGGCGAGACCGCGCCCGAGATCGCGGCGCGTTGCCGCGCGGCGGGCGCCTTCGTGAGCATCGTTCATCCGGCCTGGTATTCCCTGGGTGTGGACGACGCCCGCAGCATCGAATCGGCCCACGCGATCGAGGTCTACAACCACACCTCGGCGGTCAAGACCGATCGCGGCGACGG
>NZ_CEXFHW010000042.1:0-22681 GCF_982640115.1 Quisquiliibacterium sp.
CCGCCGATCTGCACCCGCGAGCCGCCCAGGGCCGAGATCAGGAAGCCGGCGACGATGGCGGTGAAGATGCCGGCCTCGGGCTTGACCCCGCTGGCGATGCCGAAGGCCATGGCCAGCGGCAGCGCCACCACACCCACCGTGAGACCCGCCGAGAGGTCGGCGGTGAGGTCCTGCCGCTTGTAGTGCTGCAGGCTGTCGATCAGCCGCGGCCTGAAGCGCGCCAGTCTCATCGGGCGCGCCTCATGCCTTCAGCGGATCCGCATGCCCGGCTCGGCGCCGGCCTGCGGATCGAGCAGATGGATGCCGCCGCCGCGGGCGGGGTCGTCCCAGCCGGCGGCGAGGACCATGCCCTGCGACACCCCGAACTTCATCTTGCGGGGCGCCAGGTTGGCCACCATGACGGTGAGCCGGCCGACCAGTTGCTCGGGCGCGTAGGCCGAGCGGATGCCGGAGAACACCGTGCGAGTCTGCGGCTCGCCGCAGTCGAGGGTGAGGCGCAGCAGCTTGTCGGAGCCCTCGACCGTCTCGGCCGCCACGATGCGGGCCACCCGCAGGTCCACGCGGGAGAATTCGTCGATGCTGATCAGGCCGTTGGCCGATGCATTGCCCGCGGCCCCGGGCGTCGCGGCCTTGCCATCTGCGGCTGAGCTGCCAGAGGCGGTCTTCACGGCGGCGGACTTGCCTGCAGTCTTGTCGCCGGCGGGCGCTGGTCTGTCGGCTGCCGCTGGCGCCTCGGGGGCGATCAGGGCCTCGAGCAGCCGCGGATCGACCCGGGTGGTGAGGTGCTGGTACCGGCCGACCACGGTGGGCACGCGCAGCGCATCGTCCCAGCTCAGCGCACCGCTGCCCAGGAAGGTCTCGGCCTGTGCAGCCAGAGCCGGCAGCACCGGCTTGAGCCAGACGGTCAGCGCCTGGAAGCCGGCCAGGCACAGCGAGCAGACCGCCTGCAGCTCGGCGCGCCGGGAGTCATCCCTGGCCAGTTCCCAGGGACGGGCGGCATCGAAGGCCTGGTTGATCCGGTCGGCGAACTCCATGGCCAGGCGCAGCGCGCGGCCGAAGTCGCGACCCTCGTAGCACTGCGCGATCTGGCCGGACACCGCCCCGGCATCGAGCTCGGTCCAGGCGGGCATGGCGGACACATCGGCCAGGTGACCGTCGAAGAAGCGGGTGACGAAGTTCGAGGCCCGGCTGGCGATATTCACGTATTTGCCGACCAGGTCGGCATTGACCCGCGCGATGAAGTCGTCGGGGTTGAAGTCGATGTCCTCGACATGCGGATTGAGCTTGGCCGCGATGTAGTAGCGCAGCCATTCCGGGTTCATGCCGATGTCGAGGTAGCGCAGCGGCGAGATGCCGGTGCCGCGGCTCTTGCTCATCTTGTCGCCGCTCACGGTGATGAAGCCGTGCACGAAGATGTTGTCGGGCACCTTGCGGCCGGAGAACTTCAGCATCGCCGGCCAGAACAGCGTGTGGAAGTAGATGATGTCCTTGCCGATGAAGTGGTACTGCTCCACCGAGGGGTCGGCCAGGAAGGCCTCGAAACCCTGCGGCGTGAGCCGGGCCGCGCCGCCGCTGTCGAAGTGGTGCTTCAGGCTGGCCAGATAGCCGATCGGGGCGTCGAGCCAGACATAGAAGTACTTGCCCGGCGCGTCGGGGATCGGGATGCCGAAGTAGGGCTCGTCGCGGGAGATGTCCCAGTCGCCCAGGCCGCGCTCGCCGTCGAGCCACTCGCGGGCCTTGTTGGCCACCTCGGGCTGCAGACGGCCGCTCTGGGTCCAGTTGCGCAGGAAGTCCACGCAGCGCGGGTCGGACAGCCTGAAGAAGAAGTGTTCGGAGCTGCGCAGCACCGGCGTGGCGCCCGACAGCGTGGAGCGCGGGTTGCGCAGCTCGGTGGGCGAGTAGACCGCGCCGCAGGCCTCGCAGGCGTCGCCGTACTGGTCCAGCGCGCCGCACTTCGGGCATTCGCCCTTGATGTAGCGGTCGGGCAGGAACATGCCCTTGACCGGATCGTAGAACTGCTCGATCTCGCGGCTGTCGATCAGGCTGCTGGCCTTCAGGGCCCGGTATATCGACTGCGACAGCTCGGTGTTCTCGGGGGAATGCGTGGAGTGCCAGTGATCGAAGGAGATCAGGAAGCCCTGCAGGTAGCGCGGCCGCTCGGCGGCGATGCGTGCCACCAGGGCCTCGGGCGCGATGCCTTCGGCCTGGGCCTTGAGCATGATCGGCGCACCGTGGGCATCGTCGGCGCACACGAAGTGCACCTCGTGGCCGCGCATGCGCTGGAATCGCACCCAGATGTCGGCCTGGATGTACTCCATGAAGTGGCCGATGTGGAACGAGCCGTTGGCGTAGGGCAGGGCGGTGGTGACGAACAGGCGGCGCGCGGCCATGGCGGGTTCCGGACGGGCGCTGCCGATGCGGCGGCAGCCCGAAGCTGATGGGGGAAAGCCCCGATCTTAGCAAACGGACTTGCTAAACTCCGCGGCTTGCCCGCCGCGCGGCCCCCCTGGCCGCGGGCTTCTCCAGGAGTGCCGAATGCCTGTTTCCGAAGCCGATGTCCGCTCGGCGCTGTCGGGTGTGGTCGACCCCAACACCGGCAAGGATCTCGTCGCGAGCAAGTCGGCGCGCAACATCCGCATCGATGACGACTCGGTAAGCGTCGATGTCGAGCTCGGCTACCCCGCGCGCTCGCAGATCGACCCCATCCGCCGCCAGGTGATCGCGGCGCTGCGCACGCTGCCCGGCGTGGCCAATGTCAGCGCCAATGTCTACCAGCGCATCATCGCCCACGCGGTGCAGCGGGGCGTGAAGCTCATGCCCAACGTGAAGAACATCATCGCCGTGGCCTCGGGCAAGGGCGGCGTGGGCAAGAGCACCACCGCGGTCAACCTCGCACTCGCGCTGGCCGCCGAGGGCGCCACCGTGGGTATGCTCGATGCCGACATCTACGGCCCCTCGCAGCCGACCATGCTCGGCATTTCGGGCCGGCCCGAGACCCGTGACAACAAGACGCTCGAGCCCATGGAGGGCCATGGCATCCAGGCCAGTTCGATCGGCTTCCTGATCGACACCGACACGCCCATGGTGTGGCGCGGCCCGATGGTCACCCAGGCGCTCGAGCAGCTGTTGCGCGACACCAACTGGCGCGATCTCGACTACCTGGTGGTCGACATGCCCCCGGGTACCGGCGACATCCACCTCACCCTGTCGCAGAAGATCCCGGTGACCGGTGCGGTGATCGTCACCACCCCGCAGGACATCGCCCTGCTCGACGCCCGCAAGGGCCTGAAGATGTTCGAGAAGGTGGGCGTGCCCATTCTGGGCATCGTCGAGAACATGGCCATCCATGTCTGCTCGCAGTGCGGTCACAGCGAGCACATCTTCGGTCAGGGCGGTGGCGAGCGCATGGCCGCCGACTATGGCGTCGACTATCTCGGCGGCCTGCCGCTCGACATCCGCATCCGCGAGCAGACCGATGCCGGTCAGCCCACGGTGGTGGCCGACCCCGACGGCGCACTCGCGGCGCAGTACCGCACCATTGCGCGCACCGTGGCGGTCAAGATCGCCGAGAAGTCACGTGACATGAGCTCGAAGTTTCCGAGCATCGTGGTGCAGAACACCTGAAGGCACGGCCGGGGGCGGCCCCGGTCGCTCGAGCGCTGCCCGGCTCAGCTCAGCCAGGGCAGGGTGCGGCGCAAGGACACCACGCTGCCCGCCTCGTCGGCGTTGTAGCCCGGCAGCGCCGCGAGCGCCTCGCGCCAGGCCTCCGAGCCCAGCACCGCGCGCAGGCGCTCGCCGGGCGTCGAATCCAGCACGGCCCGATCGCACACCAGGAAGTACGCCTCGGACACGATCGGGATGAAGTCCAGGCCCCGCAGGGCCGCGGCCGCGCGCAGCCCGAAGCCGGCATCGGCCGCGCCGGTGGCCACGGCAATGGCCACCGACAGATGGTTGGCCTCCACCTCCTCATACCCGCTGATCCGCGCGGGTGCGACCCCTGACTGCGCGAGCAGGTCATCGAGCAGGACGCGGGTACCGGTGCCCGGCGAACGGTTCACGAAGCGCAGGCGCGCCAGGTCGGCAAGCCCCGTGACTGCCAGCGGATTGCCGGGGGAAACCATCAGCCCCTGTTCGCGCGAGCACACCCGGATCAGCTTCTCGCGTCCCGGGCGCAGCCGTGACCCGAAGGCGCGGTGGATCGCCGAGCCGCGCCCGCCCAGGCCCGGGACGCCGAGCGGCAGGTGGATGCCGGCGAAACGGCACTGCCCGCGGCGCAGTGACTGCAGCGCGGCCACGCTGTCCTCGAAGCGGATGTCGAGCATCAGTCCGGCATCGCCGCACAGGCGTCGCAACTCGGGCAGCGCCAGATCGTGGCTGGCCGCGCAGCCGGCGATCGGCACACCGTCGTCGAAGGCGAGCGAGAGCTCGCGGCTGATCTCGGTGGCCAGGTTCTCGATCGGCGCGGCCAGCCGTCCCATGATCCGGGTCTCGGCCCAGAGCAGCTTCTCGGCAAACTCGCTCAGACGCGCGGCGCGGCCCTTGTCCCAGAGGATCAGCGGTCTGCCGAGCTCGGCCTCGCGCGCCTTCAGATAGCCCCAGAGATGCCGATAGGACCAGCCGAGCTCACGGGCGGCACCGGCGATCGAGCCCTGGCTGTGCAGGCTTCCCAGCACCCGCATGAAGGGATTGCCGAGCAGGCGGCCGTCGCTGGGCGCCTGCAGCGTGTACTCGAGGCGGATCGGGACAACCGGGCCCTGGCGGCTCATGCGGTTCGAGCCGGGGCACAGCCGCCCCGGTGACGGGTCAGAGGGAGCAGGCCGGTCCGGTGACTTCCACCGGCTTCTTCTGGCGCAGTTCGACCGAGTTCCGCACCGCGATGATCTCGGCCAGGATCGATACCGCGATCTCGCCTGGGGTGCGGCTGCCGATGTCGAGGCCGATCGGTCCGTGCAGCCGGTTGATCTCGTCGGCCGAGAGATCGAAGAGCGCCAGGCGCTGCTTGCGGCTGGCGGTGTTGGCCCGCGAGCCGAGCGCGCCGACATAGAAGGCCGGCGACTTCAGCGCTTCAAGCAGGGCCATGTCATCGAGCTTGGGGTCGTGGGTGAGGGCGACCACCGCGCTGTGCGGATCGAGCTCGAGCTCGAGCACCACATCGTCGGGCATGCCGGGGGCGTAGCGCGTGCCGGGCAGATCCCAGGTGGTGTTGAATTCCTCGCGCGGGTCGCAGCAGATCACCTCGAAGTCGAGCATCTGCGCCATCTGGGCCAGGGCGCGCGAGAGCTGGCCGGCACCGATCATCAGCAACCGCCAGCGCGGCCCGAACACCGCGCGCAGGGTCTGGCCATCGAAGGCGAAGGCCTCGCCGCGTCGCGCCGGCTCGAGCGTGACCGCGCCGGTGGCCAGGTGCAGTTGTCGACCGACCAGCTCATGGCGGGCGGTGCGCGTCAGCAGTTCATCGATCCAGGCGGCATCGGTGAGCGGCTCCTGCACCAGGCGCAGGTTGCCCCCGCAGGGCAGGCCGAAGCGGGCGGCCTCCTCCTTGCTGACCCCGTAGCGGATCTCGGAGGGCTTGTCGACCCGCTCGCCCTGGCGCACACGCTCGATCAGGTCGTCCTCGACGCAGCCGCCCGAGACCGAGCCGACCACCAGACCATCATCGCGCAGCGCGAGCAGCGCACCCGGCGGCCGAGGGGCCGAGCCCCAGGTCTCCACCACCGTGACCAGCCATACCCGATGGCCTTCCGCCCGCCAGTCGCGAGCCTGCCTGAGCACCTGCAGATCGAGGCTGTCCATGTCGTGTTCCTTCGCCGGGGTTCGGCTCAGCGGGCCAGCAGCCAGACCGCGGCGGCCAGCACGGCGGCGCCGATGGCCAGCCAGCCCCAGGGCAAGCCGCCGCCTGCGGGCTGGGGCGGGGTCGGTGGCGCCGAGGTGGCGCCGCCGGCCGGCATGCCGGCTGCCGGCGCGGCAGTGGCCGCACCCTCGGGCACACCCTCGGCCGCAGCGCCGGGGGTTTCACCCGCAGGCGCCGCGGCAGCGGCCTGTTCGGTGAGGTACTTCTCGAAGGCAGCGAAGAATTCGCCGGCGACCTTCTCGGCGGCCGAATCGACCAGACGCGAGCCGATCTGCGCGATCTTGCCGCCCACCTGCGCCTTGGCGCCGTAGCGCAGCAGGGTCTGATCGCCATCGGCCGACAGGGCCACATCGGCCGAGCCCTTGCCGAAGCCGGCCACGCCGCCCTGCCCGTCGAATTCGATGGTGTAGGACTGCAGGGGCTGGATGTTGAGCAGCCGCAGCCGGCCCTTGAATCGGGCGTTGACCGGGCCCACCCGCACCGCCATCACCACCGAGTATTCGTCGGGGCCGGTGAGCTCGAGCGACTCGCAGCCGGTGATGCAGGCCTTGAGCGCCTGCGGGTCGTTCAGTGCCGCCCATGCCTGCGCGGGGCTGGCGGGCAGGCGGCGTTCTCCCTGGAGATTCATGGATGCGGATCCTGTGGTGTCAGGCGGCGCTGCGCCGACGGGCGGGCCCGTAGCCCGCGCCGGGGGTGGCGCTGCGCTGCCGTTCAATGGCCTGGCGGATGTCCGCGAGGCTGTGCAGATTGTGAACCGGGACCATGGCGCTGACGTGCGGCAGCAACGCACGCACGCCTGCCGCCTTCGGCTCGAAGCCATCGTACCGCAGGAGCGGGTTGAGCCAGATGATTTCCCGCGCCCAGCGGGCGAGCGTGTCCGCGGCCCGATCGAGTTCGCCGACGTCGCCGCGGTCAAGGCCATCGGTGACCAGCAGCAGCGAGGCGTTGCGGGTCAGCACGCGGCGCGCCCACTGCCGGTTGAAGGCCGCGAGGCTGCTGGCGATACGCGTTCCACCCTGCCAGTCGCTGGCGGCGCGTCCGGCCAGTGCGAGCGCCTCGTCGGGGTCGCGGTGTCGCAGGCAGCGTGAGATGTCGGTGAGGCGGGTGCCGAACACGAAGGTGTGGGTGTTGCGCTGGCGGCGGGTGATGCCGTGGGCGAAGTGCAGGAACGCGCGGGCGTAGCGTTCCATCGAGCCGGAGATGTCGATCAGCATCACCACCGGCGGAGGCAGTCGGCGACGGCGCTGATGGGCGAGGGCGGGCGCGTCGGGCTGGCGGGGCATGGCCCGCAGGCTGGCCCGCAGGTCGATGCGGCCGCGCGCCGCCGGCGCGAAGCGGCGGCTGACCACCGGGCGCAGGGGCAGGACGAGGGTGCGCGCAAGCTGCTCGGCCAGTGCGAACTCGGACACGCTCATCGCCTCGAAGTCGGTGCTGCGCAGGCGCTCGCGCGCCGAGTGGCTGAGCGCGGCATCGGCCAGGGTCTCGGTGGCCTGAGGCTCGCGCGCCAGCCCGGTATCCGACTGCGCGGCCAGTGCCTCCTCGACCCGCCGGTTGCCGCGTGGCCCCGGTGCCCCGGCGGGCTCTGCAGCCTGAGGCAGACGACTGGCCAGCACCCGCTCCAGCAGGCGGGGGTCGCGCCAGAAGGCGTCGAAGGCGGCATCGAAGACCGGCTGCTGGGCATGGCTGTCGAGCATCACGGCCGACATCGCGGCATGCACATCGTCGCGGCGCGTCACGCCCACCACCTCGAGGGCCGCCACGGCGCGCAAGGCCCGGTCGGTGCCCACCGGCATGCCGGCGGCGCGCAGCACGCGCGCAAAGCGCAGCACGTTGCCGGCGAGTTCTCCGGACACGGATCAGGCCGCGGGCAGGCCGCGGGCGCGGAGCTCGTCGAGCAGTTGCGCGATGTCGCCGCCGGGCAGCCGGGCGATGTCGTCCTGGTACTTGAGCAGCACCCCGAGGGTGGCCTCGATGGAGGCCGGATCAAGCGCCATCGCGTCGAGGGCAAGCAGGGCGTTGGTCCAGTCGATGGCCTCGGCCACACCGGGCGCCTTGAAGAGCTCGAGCTCGCGCATGCGCTGCACGAAGGCCACCACCTCGGCGGCCAGCCGCTGCGACGCGCCCGGGGCGCGCTGCCTCAGGATGGCGAGTTCGCGCGCCGCATCGGGATAGTCCACCCACTGGTAGAGGCAGCGCCGGCGCAGCGCGTCATGCAGCTCGCGGGTGCGGTTGGAGGTGAGCAGCACGATCGGCGGATGGGCCGCGCGGATCGTGCCGATCTCGGGGATGGTGATCTGCCGCTCGGCCAGCATCTCCAGCAGATAGGCCTCGAAGGGTTCGTCGGCACGATCGAGCTCGTCGATCAGCAGCACCGGCGCGCGCTCCTGCGTCAGCGCGGCCAGCAGCGGGCGCTCGATCAGCATCTCGCGCCGGTAGAGCGAGGCCGACAGCGTGTCGCGATCATCGCGGCCGAGCGCCTCGGCCAGCCGGATCTCGAGCATCTGGCGCGGCACGTTCCATTCGTAGGCGGCCTGCGCGATGTCCAGCCCCTCGTAACACTGCAGGCGGATCAGCGGCACGCCGAGTGCGGCGGCCAGAGCCTTGGCGAGTTCGGTCTTGCCCACGCCGGCCTCGCCCTCGAGCAGCAACGGGCGCTGCAGGCGCAGGGCGAGGAACACCGAGGTGGCCAGCCGGCGGTCGGCCACATACTGCTGATCGGCGAGCACCGCGATCAGGTGGTCGACATCGGTGATGGCGGTCATGGCGGGGAAGGGGTGCGACGGGCCGAGCGGCCCGTGAGGGACTGCCCGCCCGGGCGCGGGCCTGGGCGGGCGGATGCGGCGTTCAGCGGCCGAGCGCGGCCTTCACGGCCCGGGCGGTCGTGGTGACCACCATGGCGGCGCGGTACTCGGCCGAGGCGTGCAGGTCGGCATTCATGCCGGCCACCGGCAACCTGACCGCGGCCGCCGCCTCGGGCGTGAAGCTCGCGCTCAGGGCGGCCTCCAGCTCCGAACAGCGGAACACGCAGGCACGGGCGCCCGTGACGCCCACCCGCACGCCCGCCGGCGACTGGCTGACCATCACGCCCACCAGCGCGAAGCGCGAGGCCGGCTGCTTGAACTTCACATAGCCTGCCCGCGTGGGCACCGGGAAGCTCACCGAGAGGATCAGTTCGCCCGGCTGCAGCGCGGTCTCGTACAGGCCGGTGAAGAAGGCCTCGGCGGCAATCTCGCGCCGATCGGTGCGGATGGTGGCACCGAGAGCCACGGCGGCTGCCGGGTAGCAGGCTGCCGGATCGGCATTGGCCAAGGAGCCGCCCATCGTGCCCATGTTGCGCACCATCGCGTCGCCGATGCCGCCGGCCAGATCGGCCAGCGCAGGGATGGCGCCGCGCACCGCGGCCGAGGCGTGCACCTGGGCGTGGGTGGCCATCGCGCCGATCACGACCCGGTCGGCCGTCACGTCGATGCTGCGCAGGGCATCGAGCCCGCCGAGATCGACCAGGCGCTCGGCGCTCGACAGGCGCAGCTTCATGGCCTGCACCAGGCTCTGGCCACCCGCCAGATAGCGGGCGTCGACGCCCTGGGTGGCTGCAGCGGCCGCCGCGGGGGTATCGGGCCGGAGGTATTCGAATGCGTACATGCGCTGCTCCTTGCTCAGCCGCGGGCGGCCACGGCCGACACCGCCCGCACGATGTTGTGGTACCCGGTGCAGCGGCACAGGTTGCCCTCGAGACCCTCGCGGATCTGCTGCTCGGTGGCGCCCGGGTGGTCCTTGAGGAGCTGCACCGCCGACATCACCATGCCCGGCGTGCAGAAGCCGCACTGCAGCGCGTGGCAATCCTTGAAGGCGACCTGCATCGGGTGCTGGCCATCGGGCGAGAGCCCCTCGATGGTGGTGACCTCGCCGCCCTGCGCCTGCAGGGCCAGGATCGAACAGGCCTTCACGGCGCGGCCGTTCAGGTGCACGGTGCAGGCGCCGCACTGCGCGGTGTCGCACCCGACATGGGTGCCGGTCAGCTTGAGGTGGTCTCGAATCAGCTGGACGAGCAGCGTCCGGGGCTCCACCTGGACGGTCACGGCCTTGCCGTTGACCTTCAGGCTGACGGAGTGGTCCATGGGGAATCTCCTTTGAGGGGTGGCGATGCGTCGGCCAAGGGGCCGGGGCAGCAGCGGGCTGGCGGCCTTGCCGACGCGCAGCCGAGAGTGTTCCACGACACGGGCCGGCTGGCGAATGAAATCCCCGCGGATCGGGATTGCAGCCTGCTGCGGCGCATCAAAACGGTCCTGCCGAGGCTGCCCGTCGGCGGCGACACCGGAACGCGGATGGCAGACCGGTCATCAGCCTTGCCTATGTCCGTCATTGCATAAGAGAATACAAGGATGGGCGTGGCACCCGTGTCGACCCGCCCATCCACCCCGACTGGAGGAACCATGCAGAAATCCCTGCACATCAACCCGGACAAATGCACCGGGTGTCTGCAGTGCGAGATGGCCTGTAGCTACGAGAACTACGGCACCTTTGCCACCGCCAAGTCCCGCATCAAGGTCTTCGATTTCCATCAGACCGGCCGCAAGGTCCCCTACACCTGCACGCAGTGCGACGAGGCCTGGTGCCTGCATGCCTGCCCGGTGGAGGCCATCAAGCTCGACGCCGGCACGGGCGCCAAGGTGGTGGTCGACGATGTCTGCGTCGGCTGCAAGGTCTGCACCATTGCCTGCCCCTTCGGCACGGTCAACTACGTCCAGGAAACCGGCAAGGTCCAGAAGTGCGACCTCTGCGGCGGCGAACCGGCCTGTGCCGAAGCCTGCCCCACCGGCGCCATCACCTATGTCGATGCCAACTGGACCGGCCTCGACCGCATGAAGCAATGGGCCGACAAGCTGGGCAACCAGCCTTCGGCCACCTGAAGGAGACGCACACATGTCCTGGGCTGGAAAAATCCTGAGGGTCAACCTCACCGCGGGCACCTGCGTCAGCGAGCCGCTGCGCATGGACTGGGCGCGCGAATACCTCGGTCAGCGGGGTCTTGCCACCAAGTACTTCGTCGAGGAAGTCGACGCCAAGGTCGATCCCCTGGGGGCCGACAACAAGATCATCTGGGCCACCGGCCCGCTCACCGGCACCATGGCCTCCACCGGTGGCCGCTACTCGGTGATCACCAAGGGCCCGCTCACCGGCGCCATTGCCTGCTCCAACTCGGGCGGCTACTGGGGTGCCGAGCTGAAGATGGCCGGCTGGGACATGATCATCTTCGAAGGTCGCTCGGCCAAGCCGGTGTACCTCTCGGTGGTCGATGACAAGGCCGAGCTGCGCGACGCCACCCACCTCTGGGGCAAGACCACCTGGCAGACCGAGGAAATCCTGAAGAAGGAATCCCAGGATCCGCTCACCCGCGTGTCGTCCATCGGCCGGGCCGGCGAGAACCAGGTGCTCTTCGCCTGCATCGTCAATGACCTGCATCGCGCCGCCGGCCGCTCCGGCGTGGGCGCAGTGGCCGGCTCCAAGAACCTCAAGGCGATCGCGGTGCGCGGCACCCGGGGCGTGGGCAACATCCACAATCCCAAGGCCTTCATGAAGGTCACCGCCGAGAAGAAGAAGATCCTTCACGACCACCCGGTCACCGGCCAGGGTCTGCCCACCTACGGCACCCAGGTCCTCATGAACGTCATCAACGAGACCGGCGCGCTGCCCACCCGCAACCACCGCGATGTGCAGTTCGAGGGCGCCAGCCGCATCTCGGCCGAGGCCATGGCCGAAAAACGGCCCACCGATGGCAAGTCGCATCTGGTCACCAACCAGGCCTGTTTCGGCTGCACCATCGCCTGCGGCCGCATCTCCAAGATGGACGAAACCCACTTCTCGGTGCAGAACAAGCCCGAGTACTGGGGTGCTTCCGGCGGCCTCGAGTACGAGGCGGCCTGGGCGCTGGGCGCTGCCCCTGGCATCAAGGATCTCGAAGCCCTGCAGTACGCCAACATGCTGTGCAACGAAGACGGCTACGACCCCATCTCCTTCGGGGCCACCGTCGGCGCGGCTATGGAGCTCTACGACATGGGCGTGCTCACCAAGGAGCACACCGGCGGTCTCGAGCTCACCTTCGGGTCGGCCGAAGCGCTGGTCAAGCTCGCCGAGCTCACTGCGCGTGGCGAGGGCTTCGGCAAGGAACTCGGTCAGGGCTCCAAGCGGCTGTGCGCCAAGTATGGGCATCCCGAGCTGTCGATGTCGGTCAAGGGCCAGGAGTTCCCGGCCTATGACTCGCGCGGCATCCAGGGCATGGGCCTGACCTACGCCACCTCCAATCGCGGCGCCTGCCATCTGCGCTCCTACACCGTCGCCTCCGAGATCCTGGGCATCCCGGTGAAGACCGATCCCCTGGTCACCGAGGGCAAGGCCGATCTGGTCAAGGCCTTCCAGGATGCCACCGCGGCCTTCGACTCCTCCGGCCTGTGCGTGTTCACCACCTTCGCCTGGACGCTGGCCGATCTGGCGCCCCAGGTGGCGGCTGCCTGTGGTGACGAGTACACCATGGAGAATGTCGCTCTCATCGGCGAGCGCATCTGGAACCTCGAGCGCGACTTCAACAACCGCGCCGGCTTCACCCGCAAGGATGACGACCTGCCGCCGCGCCTGAAGACCGAACCGGCCCAGACCGGTCCGGCCAAGGGCCTGGTCAGCGGCATCGACAAGATGGTGCCCGAGTACTATCAGGTCCGTGGCTGGGACGAGCAAGGCCAGCTCAAGGCCGAGACCCGTTCGCGGCTGGGTCTGTAAACGCTCAGCCTGCTTCGCGCAGCAATCAGGGCGGCCGAGGGTCGCCCTTTTTTTCAGTTGGCGCCGCTGGCGCTGCGGCCGTGCCGCAGCCCGGCTGGCACAGGAGCGAGCAATGAAGCATGTGATCATCGGTAACGGCCCGGCCGGCGTGGTGGCGGCCGAGACCATCCGCAAGCACCGGCCCAACGACGAGATCTGGCTGATCGGCGACGAGCCCGAGCCCTCGTACTCGCGCATGGCCATCCCCTACCTGCTGATCGGCAACATCCCGGAAGCCGGCACCTACCTGCGCAAGGATCCGGGCCACTTCGACCGTCTGTGCATCAGCACCGTGCAGGGCCGTGTGGTGAGCCTCGACGCGCAGGCGCGCACCGTGGCGCTTTCCGACGGCCGGGTGCTGCCCTTCGATCGCTGCCTGATCGCCACCGGCTCGCAGCCGGTGCGTCCGCCCATTCCGGGCCTCGACTCGCCCTATGTGCATCCCTGCTGGACGCTGCGCGATGCCCGCAGCATCCAGCAGCTTGCCAAGCCAGGCGCCCGGGTGCTGCAGATGGGCGCCGGCTTCATCGGGTGCATCATCCTCGAGGCGCTGGCTCAGCGCGGCGTGCAGCTCACCGTGGTCGAGATGGGGGACCGCATGGTGCCGCGCATGATGGGTCCGGGCGCCGGCGGCATGATCAAGGACTGGTGCCAGACCAAGGGTGTGCGCGTGTTCACCGGCACCCGGGTCGAGGCTCTCGAGCCGGGCGACAAGGTGCGCGCGCGGTTGTCCAACGGCCGCTCGGAGGACTTCGATCTGGTCATCCAGGCCACCGGCGTGAAGCCGAACATCGGTTTCCTGGCCAACTCGCCGGTTCGCTGCCTGCAGGGTGTGCTGGTCGACGAGACCCTTCAGACAGCCGTGCCGGGCGTCTACGCTGCCGGCGACTGCGCCGAGGCCTTCGACCCGGTGGTGGGCAAGACCATCGTGTCGGCCATCCAGCCCAATGCGGTCGACCAGGCCTATGTGGCCGCCATGAACATGGCCGGCCACCGTAATCAGCTGCGCGGCGTCACCCAGATCAATGTCCTCGACACCCTCGGGCTCGTCTCCACCTCGTTCGGTCAGTGGGAGGGCGTGCCGGGCGGCGACCATGTCGAGCTCGCCGATCCGCAGCGCTTCCGCTACCTGCGCCTGGAGTTCAAGGACGATGTGGTGGTGGGCGCCAACAGCCTGGGCATGACCGAGCATGTCGGCGTCATGCGCAACCTGGTCGAGCGTGGCGTGCGCCTGGGCCGCTGGAAGGAGGCGCTCAAGCAGGACCCCACCCGGCTGATGGAAGCCTATCTCGCCAGCGCGCAGGCCCAGGGCGAATGGCAGGGCCGCTCGCGCGGCTCCTCCCGCTGAACGGCTCCGCGGACGCCTGCATGCTGATCACCTTCAAGCTCTTTGCCATGCTCTCCGACCACCTGCCGCAGCAGGTGGACGGGCGTTCCCGCGAGGGCAATGCCATCGTGCTGGAAGTGCCCGAGGGCACCTCGGTGCAGGCGCTGATCGACCGATTCAACCTGCCCTCGAAGCTGGTGCATCTGGTGCTGGTCAATGGCACCTACGTGGCGCCCGCGCAGCGGGCCAGCCGTGTGCTGCAGGAAGGCGAGGCGCTGGCGATCTGGCCGCCGATCGCGGGCGGTTGAGCAGCGCATGAGCGGCCTTGGCGCAGGCTTTGGCGACAGCCGGGAGATGGGCTGCAGCCGGGCCGATCTCGAACGCTGGCTGCGCGAGTTCACCGGCCTGCCGGTGCTGCAGGCCGATGACCATGCCATCCGCGTGCCGGTGGCCGATTTCATGCTCGAGGTTCGGGTGTCGCCCGCGCCGCCGCGCAGGCTCGGCCTGATCACTTTCCGGGCGCTGCAGGTCCAGTTCGTGTACCCGCCCGAGCACGCCGTGCAGGCCCGTGACTGGATCCGCGGCTTCGACTTCCACACCCAGCGCGGCGGCGGCTGAGCCGCGGCACCGCGCTATCATCGCGGCCAGTCTCCTCAGGATTGCGCCCATGACCATCAAGTCCGACAAGTGGATCCGCCGCATGGCCGCCCAGGGCATGATCGAGCCCTTCGAGCCCGGCCAGGTGCGCGAGCGCGACGGCCGGCGCATCGTCTCGTACGGCACCTCGAGCTACGGCTACGACATCCGCTGCGCCGACGAGTTCAAGATCTTCACGAACATCAACAGCACGATCGTCGACCCCAAGGATTTCGACGAGGGCTCGTTCGTCGACTTCAAGGGCGATGTCTGCATCATCCCGCCCAATTCCTTCGCGCTGGCGCGCACCATGGAGTACTTCCGCATCCCGCGCAGCGTGCTCACCATCTGCCTGGGCAAGTCCACCTATGCCCGCTGCGGCATCATCGTCAATGTGACCCCGCTCGAGCCGGAGTGGGAAGGCCACGTCACCCTGGAGTTCAGCAACACCACGCCGCTGCCGGCGCGCATCTATGCCGGCGAGGGATGCGCCCAGGTGCTGTTCCTCGAGTCCGATGAGGTCTGCGAGACCTCCTACCGCGATCGCGGCGGCAAGTACCAGGGCCAGCTCGGCGTGACCCTGCCGCGCACCTGAGCGGTGCTTGTCCGGCCCGCCTGCTGCGGGCTATAATCTTCTGTTTTCAACCGCACGGCTCACCATCCCAGTGATGCCGCAAGTTCTCCAAGGGAAACCATGACCGTCGAAACCCTAGACAAGGCGAAGATCGTCGCCGATTTCCAGCGTGCCAAGAACGACACCGGCTCGCCGGAGGTTCAGGTGGCGCTGCTCACCGCCCGCATCAACGACCTCACCGGTCACTTCAAGACCCACACCAAGGATCACCACTCCCGTCGGGGCCTGCTCAAGATGGTGAGCCGGCGCCGCAAGCTGCTCGACTACCTCAAGTCCACCAATCAGGCCAGCTACAAGACCCTGATCGAAAGACTGGGTCTCCGGGGTTGAAGCGCTTGCTCCCGACCAACCCGGGTTGATGGCAGCACCAGCAGGCCCGCAAGGCATTCGCTTGCGGGCCTTTGTTTTTTCGTCTGATCAATCGCAGGCGAACCGCGCCGCCGGCTGACCGCGCGGGCAATGTCTCGAAAGGAAAGCACCTTGTTTCAAATCGCACGCAAGACCTTCAAGTGGGGCCAGAACACCGTCACCCTGGAAACCGGCGAAATCGCCCGCCAGGCCTCTGGCGCAGTGCTGGTCAACATGGATGACACCGTGGTGCTCGCCTCGGTGGTCGGCGCCAAGAGCGCCAAGCCCGGGCAGGATTTCTTCCCGCTCACCGTCGACTATGTCGAGAAGTTCTACGCCGCCGGCCGCATTCCCGGCGGCTTCTTCAAGCGCGAAGGCCGTCCCACCGAGCGCGAGATCCTGATCTGCCGGCTCATCGACCGCCCCATCCGCCCGCTGTTCCCTGACGGCTTCTACAACGAGGTCCAGGTCATCGTCCAGGTGGTCTCGAGCAACCCCGAGGTCGACAGCGACATCCCGGCCATGATTGCCGCGTCGGCGGCGCTGGCCGTGTCGGGCATCCCGTTCAGCGGCCCGATCGGCGCGGCCCGCGTCGGTTACATCGACGGCCAGTACGTGCTCAACCCCAGCGCCAGCCAGATGGCCTCGAGCAAGCTCGATCTGGTGGTCGCCGGCACCGATGCCGCCGTGCTCATGGTCGAGTCCGAGGCCCACCAGCTGCCCGAAGACGTGATGCTGGGCGCCGTGGTCTATGGTCACGAGCAGATGCAGACCGCCATCGCCGCCATCGACGAACTGGTGGCCGAGGGCGGCAAGCCCGAGTGGAACTGGCAGCCGCCGGCCCGCAACGAGGCCCTGATCGCGCGCATCAATGAACTCGCCGAGGCCGACATGCGGGCCGCTTACGCGGTTCGCAACAAGCAGGAGCGCACCACCCGGGTTCGCAACCTCGAGAACGGCGTGGCTGCCAAGGTGGTCGAGGAAGCCAAGGCTGCCGGCCAGCCTGTGCCTGACAGCAACGAGGTGGGCAACATCCTGTTCGAGATCCAGTCGCGCATCGTGCGCGGCCAGATCCTTTCCGGTGAGCCGCGCATCGACGGCCGGGACACCCGCACCGTGCGCCCGATCGCGATCCGCTCCAGCGTGCTGCCGCGCGCCCACGGCTCGGCGCTCTTCACCCGCGGCGAGACCCAGGCGCTGGTGGCTGCCACCCTGGGCACCGCTCGCGATGAGCAGATCATCGATGCGATCACCGGCGAGTACCGGGATCGCTTCATGTTCAACTACAACATGCCGCCGTTTGCCACCGGCGAGACCGGCCGCTTCGGCTCGCCCAAGCGGCGCGAGGTCGGTCACGGCAACCTGGCCAAGCGCGCGCTGCGCCCGCTGCTGCCCACCGTCCAGGAGTTTGCCTACTCGCTGCGCGTGGTGTCCGAGATCACCGAATCCAACGGCTCCTCGTCGATGGCCTCGGTGTGCGGCGGCTGCCTCGCGCTGATGGACGCCGGCGTGCCCATGAAGGCGCATGTGGCCGGCGTGGCCATGGGCCTCATCAAGGACGGCGGCCGCTTCGCCGTGCTCACCGACATTCTTGGTGACGAGGATCACCTCGGTGACATGGACTTCAAGGTGGCCGGCACCGAACAGGGCATCACCGCGCTGCAGATGGACATCAAGATCCAGGGCATCACCAAGGAGATCATGCAGGTGGCGCTGGCGCAGGCCCGTGAAGGCCGCATGCACATCCTCGGCCACATGAAGAGCGCGGTTGGCGGCGCCCGTCAGGAGCTCTCCGACTTCGCGCCGCGCATGTACACCATGAAGATCAATCCGGAGCGTATCCGCGATGTGATCGGCAAGGGCGGTGCCACCATCCGCCAGATCACCGAGCAGACCGGCACCACCATCGACATCCAGGACGACGGCACGATCACCATCGCCGCGGTCGACTCCGGGGCGGCCAAGAAGGCCCAGGGCATCATCGAGGGCCTCACGGCCGAGGTCGAGATCGGTCGCATCTACGAGGGCACCGTCCTCAAGATCCTCGACTTCGGTGCGATCGTGCAGGTGCTGCCGGGCCGTGACGGCCTGCTGCATGTCTCGCAGATCGCCAACGAGCGGGTCAACCAGGTGTCCGACTACCTCAAGGAAGGTCAGCAGATCCGCGTCAAGGCCATCGAGGCCGACGACAAGGGCCGCCTGCGCCTGTCGATGAAGGCCGCCGCGGCCGACGACGCAGCGCGCTCGGCCTGATCCCGCAAGACCCCCTGAAGGGCGTTGTCAGCCAGCCGGCTGCCAGCGCCCTTCTTGCATGGCGAGCACCGTGCCATCGGCCACCAGCTTCTCCAGGTGGGCAAAGAGCGAGCGCTTGGCCACCGGATGCATCACCGGGTCGACATCGTCATACACCAGCTTCACGAGTTCATCCATGGTGCCACCGCCGCTGCGGCGGACAGCAGCGAGCACCTTCGCCTCGCGCTTGAGCCGATGGGCGATCAGCTGTCGGATGCTCTCGTGCGCGAAGCCCAGCACCCAGCCATGCGCGGGCAGGATGTACTGCATGGGCAGGGTCAGCAGCCGCTCGAGGGCGCGCAGGTAATCGAGCATGTTGCCGTCGGGCGGATCGATCACCACGGTGGAGCCATTGTTGATGTGATCGCCCGAGAACAGCAGGCCGTCCTCCTCCAGCAGGAAGCAAAGGTGATTCGAGGCGTGACCGGGTGTGTGGATCACCCGCAGGGTGGCGCCGGGCACTGACACGGTCTCGCCATCGACCAGGGTGCGGTCGGGGCTGAACTGCCATTCGCTTCGGAAGTTGGGGCCTGAGGGTGCGCCCAGGATCGGCGCGCCGGTGATCGCCTTGAGCTCCACCGCGCCCGGGGAATGATCGGGATGCGCGTGGGTGCACAGGATTGCCTTCAGATCCTTGCCGACGATGGCTGCGATGCGCTGCACATGCACCGAGAGGTCGGGGCCGGGATCGATCACCAGGAAGCCGCTCCCCGGCTCGCCGATGATGTAGGTGTTGGTGCCGGGGCCGGTCATGCGCCCGGGGTTGGGCGCGGTCAGCCGCAGCACATGCCGCATCAGCGGCACGGCCTTCTCGTGCTGCCAGTCGAGCGCGTGCACCAGACGACCATCCGGGGAGACGAGCTCGAGTTCACCATAGGGCGGCTCGTGCTCCGAGTAGCGCTCGATCTGGCCCTTGAAGTGCCCGCCCCGCGGCGAGGATACCCACATCGGCCGCTCGCCCGGACAGGCGTCGATCACCGCCTGCGCGGTGGCGTAGGCCGACAGCCGACCCAGCGTGCGGATGGTGGGGAAGATCATCGAGAAGCTGCCCTCGGCGTGGCGGCGCAGTGCATCGCGCGGCGAGATCCACACCGGCTCGAAGGTCTCACCCTCGTCGGCCACCGGTTCCTGTCCGGGCGGCATGTGCGCAACGAAGAATCGCGCATCGAAGCGCTTGGGCAGGTCCGGGTCGGTGATCCAGTGGCACAGCCACCAGACCCGGTCGACCGCCAGACGCATGCCGTGGCGTTCGATCTGTTCGAGGAAGTCGGCATCGCGTTCGCGGGACAGCCGATCGAGATGGGCCTGTCCGGCGGAGCTGCCATCGGGCAGGTGCGCAAGCAGCACGCCAAGTTCCTCGAAGGCCTCGCGGATGGCGGCGATGGTGAACGAGCGCTGCTCGTGCGACTGGCTCTCGCGGCTGCGTGACAGCCGGGTGGCCTGCTCGCCCTGGTCGGCGGGGTCGAGCGCTCCGCCCGGGAATACATAGGCGCCCGGGGCAAAGCTCGCCTGCATGGAGCGCCGGGTCATGAGCACCTCGAGGCCCTGATCCCCATCGCGAAGCAGCAGGATGGTGGCGGCGGGCCGGGGCTTCACCGGCTCGCGATATTCATGAACCCGGTATTCCTGGCGTGGCATGACGGTGTCTCCTTGTGCGGGGTGCCGGGCAGCACCAGCGCTGCTACAGCGGTTTGCCTTCCGCGGCCAGACGGATGAGCAGGGCGGGCGGCTCGAACCGCTCGCCATGACGTGAGGCGAGCTCGCGAGCCCGGGCCACGAAGGCGACGACACCGACATGATTCACGAACTGGGCGGTTCCGCCGGTGTGCACGGGGAAGCCCCACCCGAAGATCGATCCGATATTGGCGTCGCGGGTGGATTCCAGGACGCCTTCCTGCAGGCAGCGGACCGTTTCGATGGCCTGGGCATACAGGAGACGGTCGCGGATGTCCTCATGGGCCGGCAGGCGCTTGCGGCCCTTGGCGAAGGCGTCGAGCCCGGGCCAGAGCTGCTTGGGCTCGCCCTCGGGATAGTCGTAGAAGCCGCCGCCATGCGCGCGGCCCATGCGCTTGTAGCCGTGGGCCATCTTCTCGAGCACATAGACCGCGGACTCGGCCATGCGGCGCGATTTCACCGAATGGCTGTGCCCGTGCGACTGCGCCGCCTTGATCGGGATGGTGCGCTTGCCCGCGGCTTGTGCTGCGGCGCTCGCTGGGGCAGGGGCGGGATGATCGTGGTCGTGATGACGCCCATGCGCATCTCCGTGGGCGTGATCGTGGGCGTGGTCGTGATCGTGGTCGTGGGCGTGACCATGCGCGTGATCGTGACCGTGGGCCTCGTGACCGTGATGATGCCCATGCCCATGCCCATGCTCATGCCCATGCCCATGCCCATGCCCCTGATCGTGATCGTGATCGTGAGCCGTGCAATGGGCGTGGTCGTGATCGTGCCCATGATCGTGGGTATGACCGTGTTCATGATCATGGTCATGACCGGCCGCTCCAGCCTCCGCCGCGAGATCCGCGAGCTCCTGATGCAGCACATCATCGGCGAGCTTCAGGGAGACCTCGTCCAGCACAGCCAGCGGCCCGACGGGCATGCCTGCCTGCATGGCGATGTTCTCGATCAAGGCGGGCGGCACACCTTCGCCCAAAAGTGCCATGCCCTCGTTGACGAAGCTGCCGAAGACCCGGCTGGTGTAGAAACCGCGCGAGTCGTTCACCACGATCGGGGTCTTGCCGATCTGGAGCACGAAGTCGAAGGCCCGTGCCACTGTTTCGTCGGAGGTCTGCCGCCCGCGGATGATCTCCACCAGCGGCATCTTGTCCACGGGCGAGAAGAAATGCAGACCGATGAAGCGCTCGGGGCGGGCACTGGCCTTGGCCAGCCCGCTGATTGGCAGGGTGGAGGTGTTGGAGGCGAACACGGCATCCTGGCCCAGCACGGCTTCCGCTTCGCGCGTGGCCCTTGCCTTTACTTCGCGGTTCTCGAATACCGCCTCGATCACCAGATCGCAGCCGGCGAGATCGGCGGCGTCGGCGGTGGGCTGGATCAAGGCGAGCGTGCGCTGGGCAGCCTCGGAGGTCATGGTGCCGCGCTCCACCCGTCGCGCAAGCAGGGCCTCGCTGTGCGACTTGCCCTTCTGCGCGCCAGCGATGTCAAGGTCCTTGAGAACGCAGGCCACGCCACGCGAGGCGCAAGCCCAGGCGATGCCTGCGCCCATCATGCCGGCCCCGAGGATGCCAACGCGGGCGGCCTTGTGCCGCGCCGAGTTGCCCGGTCGGCTCTTGCCCGCCTTCACCTCATTGAGCTGGAAGAACAGGGTGCCGATCATGTTCTTGGCAACCTGGCCGGTGGCGAGTCGGGTCAGGTACCGTGACTCGATCCGCATGGCGGTATCGAAGTCCACCTGCGCACCCTCGACTGCGGCTGCGAGCACCGCCTCCGGTGCGGGCAGGTTGCCGCGAGTCTTGTCCAGCAACATGGCTGGCGCGCCGGCCAGCATCTGGGCAACAGCCGGGCTGGACGGTGAGCCGCCGGGGATCCGGTGGCCGGGTTTATCCCAGGGCTGGACGGGCGTCGGATTAGCGCTGATCCAGACTCGAGCCATCGACTCCATGGTGGCCATGTCTGGCGCCAGCGCATCGACGAGTCCGATTGCCACTGCTTCCTGCGGGGCAATCCGCTTGCCTTCGATGAGGTAGGGAAGGGCCTTCATCAGACCCATCAGGCGCACGCTCTTGGTGATGCCTCCGGCTCCAGGTAGCAGGCCAAGTGTGGCCTCCGGGCAGCCGATCTGGATGCGATCATCGTCCAGCGCGATGCGGTGGTGGCATGACAGCGCGAGCTCGAGCCCGCCCCCCAGGGCATGGCCGTTGATCATCGCAACGACAGGCCGACCGAGCCGTTCCAGCCGGCGCAGCACCGACTTCATGGCCTCCAGGCCGCGAAAGAATCGTTCCGCGTCAGCCGCCTGCACCGCTGCGATCTCCCGCAGATCACCACCTGCGAAGAATGAGGTCTTGGCCGAGCGCAGCAGCACACCGGCGATGTGCTCCCTGTCGGCCTCGAGACGCTCGACCGTGGCTGCGAGGTCGGCCTTGAATGCCGCGTTCATGGTGTTGACGGCGGCACCCGGCGCGTCGAGGGTGAGGACGACGATGCCGTCATCTCCCCGGTGATAGGCAAGGCTGCTCATGGGCTCTCCAAGGGGCGAGGGCGAGCCGGCCGGCTCGCCCTATCTGCGAGGGAGCCGGAATGATACGGGATGGGGCAGGGGGCTCGGCGTGACCGTTCGCGCCCTCGGCGCGGCGCGCTCAGCGCACGGCAGCTCCGCCCGAGGCGGTGATGCCGGCGTAGGCAGGGCCAGCAGCCATGATCGCGAGCACCCGCTCGTCACGCACGAGGTCCCCGCAGGATGCCGCAGCGGTGACCAGGTTCTTGTCCATGGCCCGTGCCAGTCCGTAGCCTTGCCCGTAGTCGACCCCCAGCTCGACAAGGGTCGCCACGGTATCAGGCGTCTCGGCCCACTCGGCAATGCTGCGCATGCCAAGTTCGTGGGTGAGGTCGACGATGGTGCGCGTGATCGAATAGTTTGCCGGGTTGAGGTTGATGTCGCGAACGAACGAACCATCGATCTTGATGAAGTCGGCCGGGATCTCCTTGAGGTAATTGAAGGAGGTGTAGCCGGCACCGAAGTCATCGAGCGCGAGCTTGCTGCCGTACTGCTTGACGCGGTCGATGAATCGGCGGGTGGAGTTGATGTCGTTCAGAGCCACGC
>NZ_CEXFHW010000043.1:0-22648 GCF_982640115.1 Quisquiliibacterium sp.
GCGAGGATCAGGGCGCGCATGGCCCGGGCCCTAGAAGGTGTAGCCGCTGGCGCGCGACTCGCCTTCGACCCGCTCGAGCACCCGCACCAGCGTATCGAGGTCGCGATAGCGGCGCGCGGCCTTGAGCAGGTAGTCGAGCACCAGCGGCATGTCGGCGAGGTAGCGCGGCTTGCCGTCGCGGTGGCACAGCCGCGCGAAGATGCCCAGCACCTTCAGGTGGCGCTGCATGCCCATCCACTCGAACTGGCGGTAAAACTCGCCGAAGTCGTCAGGCACCGGCAGACCGGCGCGCCGGGCCCGCTCCCAGTGGCGGATGCACTGGTCGAGCACGAACGCTTCGGGCCAGGCCTTGTAGGCATCGCGCAGCAGCGAGACCAGGTCGTAGGTGTGGGCGCCGATCACCGCGTCCTGGAAGTCGAGCACGCCGGGGTTGGCCTCACCGGGCAGCAGCATCAGGTTGCGCGAGTGGTAGTCGCGGTGGACGATCACCTGCGGCTGGGCAAGCGCCGAGTCGCTCAGCCGCTGGAAAGCCGACTGGAGGGTCTCCTGCTCGGCGGCGCTCAGCGTGATGCCGCGATGGCGAGCGACATACCACTGCGGGTAGAGATCGAGTTCGCGCATGAGCAGCGCCCGGTCATAGGGGGCGAACACGCCGGGTCGGCTGGCCTGCTGCAGACGCACCAGCGCAGCGCTGGCCTCGCCATAGAGCACGGGCGCGGTGCGCTCGTCGAGCGCCTGCAGGTAGGTGGTGGCGCCGAAGTCATCGAGCAGCAGGAAGCCGCGTTCGAGGTCCTGTGCCAGCACCCGCGGCACGCTCAGCCCGGCCTGGGCCATGACCGACGCGGCATGCACGAAGGGCCGGCAGTCCTCCTGGGGCGGTGGGGCATCCATGGCGATCAGGCTGCCCGCCCGGAGGGTTCCGGCATCGACGCGGAAATAGCGCCGGAAGCTCGCGTCGTCGGAGGCCGGGCGCAGGCTGGCGGGCTGCAGGCCGAGCGTGGCCGGCAGGCTGGCCAGCCACTGGCTCAGGTTGTGCAGACGGGCGTCAGCGGGGGGGGCTTGGTCGGGGCTCATGGGGGCATCGGGCGCTTGTATGATAATCCGACCGCCCGCCATGCCCCATCTTCGCCTTCGAGCCGCCGCTCTGCTCCTGTCCGCCTGCGGCCAGGCGCTGGCTCAGGGCGCAGCCGCCGGCCCTGACGCCAGCGATCTGCCCGCGCCGCGTCTGCGCCTGGAGCCGCGGCTGTCCGAGGCCACGGCCACCGACGATCAGGGCCGCCCGTCGTATGCCACCGCCGATGCCCTCACCGGCCGCATCGATCACGACCTCACCCTGAGCGGTGAGGCCGAGGTCCGGCGGGCTGGCACCGTCATCCGCGCCGAGCGCATCCGCATGCTCGCCCCTGATGACGAGCTGGTGGCGGTGGGCAATGTGCGGGTGGTGCGACAGGGCAGCGTGTTCAGCGGTCCGGCGCTGCAGTTGCGCATGGAGGACTCCACCGGGATCTTCCTGTCACCGTCGTTTGCGCTGGGCCTGCTCGGCGGGCGCGGTCGTGCCGAGCGGCTGGAGTTCCTCGGCGAGGGTCGGGTGGCGCTGCACGATGCGGTGTACACCGGGTGTCGCGCCGAGGATCCCGACTGGTTCGTGCGCGCGCAGCGCCTGGAGATCGACCCGCAGCGCGAGGAGGGCAGCGGCCGCTCGGCGGGCCTGTTCTTTCGCGGCCGGCAGGTGCTGGCCGCCCCGGTGTTCGGCTTTCCGCTGGGTGAGGGGCGTCGCAGCGGCTTTCTGCCACCGAGCTTCTCGTACACCACACGCAGTGGCGCCGAGCTGCTCGCACCCTATTACATCGATATCGCGCCCAACCGCGACCTCACGCTCTACCCGCGGTTCATGACGCTGCGCGGCTTGCAGCTCGGCGCTCAGCTGCGTTATCTCGAGCCGCGGGCCTCGGGCGATCTGCGTGCCGAATTCACGCCGCGTGACACTGCCACCGGCGAGAGCCGGCTCTACTGGAGCGGGTTGCACAACTACGCCAATGTCGGCGGCTGGAGCGGGCAGGTCAATGCCCGCGGCGTGTCTGATGACAACTACTTCGTCGATTACTCGCGCTCCATCCTGGCCAGCTCCGACCGGGTGCTGCCGCGCGACGCCTTGGCCACCCGCAGCTGGCACGACTGGACCGTGCTGCTGCGCGCCACCCGCTATCAGTCGATTCTCGATGCCCGCGCAGCGCCACCCTACGAGCGACTGCCGCAGCTCGCGCTGAGCCGCATCGACCGTGACATCGGCGGCTTCGAATTCGAGCAGCTCTTCGATGCCACCCGCTTTCGCCGGCCGCTCGCCGATTCGGTCGAGGGCAACCGGCTGGTGGCCTATCCGCGGGTTGCCTATCCGGTGATCCGCCCGGGCTGGTTCATCACGCCGCGTGTCGGCGTGCACCTGTCGGCCTATCGCCTGGATCAGGCCGGCGTCGATCCGGTCGCGCTCAATCGCTCGGTGCCGATCGCCTCGCTGGATGCCGGTCTGGTCTTCGAGCGCCCCACCCGACTGTTCGGGCGCGAGCTCACCCAGACGCTCGAGCCTCGCCTCTTCTATGTCCGTTCGCCCTACCGCGACCAGTCGGCCTTCCCGGTGTTCGACACCGGCGTGGCCGACTTCAACTTCGCGCAGCTCTTTTCCGACAACACCTTCGTGGGCAACGACCGTATCGCCGACCAGAACCAGCTCACCACGGCCCTGGTCTCGCGCATGGTCGATCCCGGCTCCGGCGTCGAGTCGGTGAGGCTGGCCTTCGGGCAGCGCACCTATTTCTCGGAGCAGCGGGTGGCCATCCCCGGGGTGGCGCCGCGCACCGATCCGCACTCCGACATCCTGCTGGCGGGCTCGGCGGTGCTCGGCGGCGGCATGAGCCTGGACGCCGGTCTGCAGTACAGCGTGCGTGATTCGTCGGTGCCGCGGGTGAACCTGCTCTGGCGCTACCTGCCCGCCGATGGCCGCATCTTCAATGCCGGCGTGCGCTATCTGCGCGACGAGCTCGGCCAGGTCGACACCTCGTGGCGCTGGCCGGTCAGCCCCGGCTGGATGGCGCTCGGACGGGTCAACTATTCCTGGCTGCGCAAGCGCACCGACCCCAGCACCCTCGCGGTCATCGATGCCCAGCCAGGCATCATCGAGGCGATCGCCGGTTTCGAGCGCAACGCCGACTGCTGGACCCTGCGCTTCGTGCTGCAGCGCTTCGTCACCGCGGCCGGGGTGTCCACGAGCACCTTCTTCATCCAGCTCGAGCTGGCGGGGCTGGCGCGGATCGGCTCCGATCCGTTTGATATATTGCGCCGGAACATCCCTGGCTACCGTCTGCCCGCAGACCGTCCCAGCCTTCCCTCCAGATACTTCGGATACGAATGAAGTCCAGCCTGCGTCTGCTGACCATTGCGCTTGCCTGGGCCGTTGCCGCGCTGGCCGTCGCGCAGCCGGCCGCGCCCTCGCGGTCGGCCACCGAGATCGACCGGGTGATCGCGGTGGTGAACACCGATGTGATCACCGAACTCGAGCTCAGCGCGCGGCTGCAGACCGTCGAACGCCAGTTGCGTCAGCGCCGCATCGAGGTGCCGCCCGCCGACGAGCTGCGTCGCCAGGTGCTGGAGCGCCTGATCTCCGACCGGGCGGTGGCGCAGGCTGCGCGCGAGGCCGGTCTGCGGGTCGATGACGCCCAGCTCGACCGGGCGATCGCCCGCCTGGCCGAAGAGAACCGCCTGACCCCCACCCAGCTGCGCATTCAGGTCGAGCGCGACGGCCAGTCGTTCTCGCGCTTCCGGGAAGATATCCGCGACGAGATCCTCATGGCCAGGCTGCGCGAGCGCGAGGTCGATGCGCGGCTGGTGGTGAGCGAGGCCGACATCGATGCCTTCCTGTCCGAGCAGCGGCAGGCGGGCAGGGTCGCGCCCGAATACCGCATCGCCCACATCCTGCTGCGGGTGCCCGAAGGTGCCAGCGCGGCCCAGATCGAGCGGCAGCGGCTGCGCGGCGAGGAGCTGCTGCGCCAGGTCGAGCGCGGCGGCGATTTCGCCCGGCTCTCCGCGGCCTTCTCCGACGCCCCCGAGGCCATGAGCGGTGGCGCCCTCGGGTGGCGCTCCGCCGATCGCCTGCCGGCGATGTTCCTCGAGGCGATCGAGCGATTGAACCCCGGCCAGGTTTCGGGTCTGCTGCGCAGCCCCAACGGGTTTCATGTGCTGCGCCTGGAGGAACGGCGCACCGGCCAGGCGCCCGGGCTGCTCGGCGAGCCGGTGCTGCAGACCCGCGCGCGCCACATCCTCATGCGCCCCACCGATGCCCTGCCGCAGGAAGATGTGCTGCGCCGCTTGCGCGAAGTCCGCGACCGTGTGCTCACTGGCCGGGTGGAGTTCACCGATATGGCCCGCCAGTACTCCATCGACGGCACCGCCAGTCGCGGCGGCGATCTCGGCTGGCTGCACCCCGGTGATACCGTGCCGGCCTTCGAGAAGGCCATGAGCGAACTCAAGCCCGGCGAGGTCAGCGAACCGGTGCGATCCGAGTTCGGCTTCCACCTCATCCAGGTGCTCGAGCGGCGCACCGAGGTCGCGTCCGCCGATCGGCAACGGCAGGCGGCCCGCATGGCCGTCCGCGAGCGCCTCATCGAGGAACAGACCCAGGACTGGCTGCGCCAGGTGCGCGACCGCGCCTTCGTCGAATACCGCGACCGCTGAGCCGCCCGGCCAACCGGTGAAGCCCGTCGTCGCCCGCAAGCGATTCGGCCAGCACTTCCTGGTTGATCGCGGCATCATCGAGGCAATCGTCGCGGCGGTGGCCCCCCGTGCGGGCGATTGCCTGGTGGAGATCGGTCCGGGCGATGCCGCCCTCACCGGGCCGCTGCTCGAGTGCGCCGGCCAGCTGACCGCGATCGAGATCGACCGCGATCTCGCCGCCCGGCTGCGCAGGCGCTTCGGATCGCGGCTCACGCTCATCGAGGGTGACGCGCTGGCAGTCGACCTCGGGCCGCTCGCGGCGGCGGGGCCGCTGCGCCTGGTCGGCAACCTGCCCTACAACATCTCCAGCCCGCTGCTGGTGCGGCTCATCACCTGGCACGACCGTGTGCTCGACCAGCACTTCATGCTGCAAAAGGAGGTGGTCGACCGCATCGTGGCGCCGCCGGGCTGCGCGGCCTACGGCCGGCTGGGGGTGCTGCTGCAGGCCTGCTACCAGGTCGAGTCGCTGATCGAGGTGCCGCCTGCGGCCTTCGATCCGCCGCCGCGCGTGGACTCGGCGGTGATCCGCATGCTGCCCCTGCGCGAGGCCGCCGAAGTGCCACTGGCCGAGCTCTCGGCGCTGCTGGCAGCGGGTTTCGGCCAGCGCCGCAAGATGCTGCGCGGCACGCTGCTGCCCTGGCTCGCGCAGCGCGGCATCACCGATCCGGGTCTGCCGCCCACGGCACGCGCCGAGGAGATTCCGGTGGCCGACTGGGTGGCGCTGGCGCGCCGCCTGAAGGCCGTGGCGGCGGGTTAACATCGTCGCTTTCCCGACACGAGCGGCCACGACATGAAACTGCTTCACACCATGCTGCGGGTGGGCGACCTGCAGCGCTCCATCGACTTCTACACCGGCGCGCTCGGCATGAACCTGCTGCGCACCACCGACCGTCCCGAGCAGAAGTACTCGCTGGCCTTCGTGGCCTATGGCCGCGGCAATGCCGATGGTCACGCCGAGATCGAGCTCACCTACAACCACGGCGTGGCCGAGTACGAACTCGGCGGCGCCTATGGCCACATCGCCATCGGCGTCGATGATGTGGCCGCCACCTGCGAGCGGGTGCGCCAGGCCGGCGGACGAGTCACCCGCGAGGCAGGACCGGTGAAGGGTGGCACCACCGTGATCGCGTTCCTCGAGGATCCCGATCACTACAAGGTCGAGCTCATCCAGACCAGCACCCGCAGCGTCTGAGCGGGCGCGGCCGGCCTTGCCGCCGGCTGTTCATGCATCGCGCCGTCGGGCCGCCCGCTGCCCGCGCGGGGCCGGTGGGCTCAGCGCTCGCCGCCGTCCGGAAAGCCGCGCAGCCACTCGCGCGCGTGCTGCCAGTCGGGAAAGAGTTCGCCCAGCGCGCTCCAGAAGCGCGGCCCGTGATTCATCTCGCGCAGGTGCGCGAGCTCGTGCGCGATCACGTAGTCGATGATTTCGGGCGGGAAGTGCATCAGCCGCCAGTTCAGGCGGATGGAGCCATCGGCGGCGCAGCTGCCCCAGCGGGTGCGCGCCGAGGAAAGCGCCCAGCGGCGTGGGCTGACGCCGTGCTCGCGGGAGAAGTGCGCGATGCGCTCGGCGAAGTGCTCGCGTGCACGCTGCTGCAGCCAGCCCTGGGCGAGGTCGCGCAGCTGCTCGCTGCCGGCATCGGGCGGCAGGCCCAGCTGCAGCGCCATGCCCAGCCGTTGCGGCTTGCCGCGGTGGCCGGCCAGCACCTGCAGGATGAGGTTCTCGCCCAGGAAAGGCATCAGGCCACCGTCCTGCCACTGAATGGCCATGCGCTCGCGGCGCCGCGAGTAGTCACGCCATTCGACCAGCTTGCGCAGCACCCAGTTGGCCCGCTCGGCGAGCGCCGCGTCGATCTCCTCCTGCGGCACCCAGCGCGGCGCTGTCACCGACAGGCCGCGATCGTCGATCACGAAACCGATGGTGCGGCGACGCGAGCGCCGCAGCTCGTACTCGACGAACTCGCCGCCCAGGCGCGCCACCCGCCTTCCGGCGCGCTGCACTGCCGGTGGATGGTGGGGTTCGAACAGCGGCAGCGTGAGCTGCAGCGCCGCGTCGGCAAGTTCGCGCAGCTTGCGCAGCGTCATGCCGGCGGGTTCCCCACGTGCTGGCCGGCGGGTTCGAGTGCGCGCACGCGCGCGGAGGCCGGTTCGTGCGCGTAGGCCTGTGGCGTGATGCGCCGCATCTCGGCCTCGATCCAGGCCTCGACATCGGTCATGACGGCATCGGGGCTGCGGCCTGTGGTCTGGATGAGCGGCCCCACCGACACCGTGACCGTGCCCGGCTTCTTCAGGAAGGCACGGCGCGGCCAGAAGTCGCCGGAGTTCATGGCGATGGGGATCACCGGCACGCCGGTGCGCACCGCGAGGCGTGTGCCGCCGCTGCGGTAGCGGCCCTGCGACCCGGCGCGGGTGCGGGTGCCCTCGGGGAACATGATGATCCAGCGGCCTTCGGCCAGCTTGCGGCTGCCCTGCGTGACCACCTCCTCGAAGGCGTCGCGGCTGCGCGAGCGGTTGATGTGAATCATGTCGAGCAGCCAGATGCCCCAGCCGAAGAAGGGCAGGAACAGCAGCTCGCGCTTGAAGACGAAGCACAGTTCACGCGGCAGATGCGAGACGTAGTAGAGCGTCTCCCAGGTGGACTGGTGCTTGGAGAGCACGATGGCCGGACCGTCAGGAAAGTTTTCGGCACCGATCAGCCGATGGTCGATGCCGAGCAGGACCTTCGCACCCCACACGATCAGTCGGGGCCAGCCGACCGTGATGCGGTAGCGCAGCGGGCGGGGCAGCGGCGCGCACAGCAGGCACAGCACGCTCATCGGGATGACGGTGACGATCTGCAGCAGCGTGAAGGCGATCGACCGCAGGTACGGCATCAGGGTCTCCGGAAATGGGCGCATGCCGTGGCGCGGCCCGCGGCAATGATGTTGGACGCTCGGGTCCTTGTCCAGCGCACCTGCAGACTCATGGGGCCAGTTCCCGCGCCACCGCCATCAGGTTGGCGCGCACCGTGGTGCCCTCCGGCAGCGAGCCGGCGCGCAGCGTGTCGGCACCGTTGCCGGTGAGCACCAGCACCGGCCGCGCACCCGCGGCCTGGGCGGCCTGCAGGTCGCGCAGCGAGTCGCCGACCATCACCATGTCGGTTGGCTCGACGGCGAAGCGGCGCGCGATCTCGTGCAGCATGCCGGGACGCGGCTTGCGGCAGCCGCATTGCATCTCAGGCGCATGAGGGCAGAAGAAGATCGCGTCGAGATGCCCGCCCGCGGCGGCAACCGCGGCCGTCATGCGCGAATGGATCGCGCTCAGCGTGGCCATGTCGAACAGGCCGCGACCCACGCCGGCCTGGTTGGTGGCCACCGCCACCCGCCAGCCGCCCTTGCGCAGTCGGGCGATCGCCTCGAGGCTGCCCGGCAACGGACGCCATTCCGTCGGGCTCTTGATGTAGGCGCTGCTGTCGTGATTGATCACGCCATCGCGGTCGAGAACCACGAGCTTCATGTGGACAGTCGGGAGATGTCGGCGACGCGGTTCATCAGGGTGTGCAGTCCGCCGAGCAGGCACAACCGGTTGGCCCGCACCGCGGGGTCGTCGGCCATGACCATCACCTGTTCGAAGAAGCGGTCGACCGCCTCGCGCGAACGCGCCATGACGGTGAGCGCGCCGGTGTAGTCGTGCGCCGCCATCAGCCGGTTGACCTCGGGTGCGAGCGCGGCGAGTTCGCCGGCCAGCGCCTGCTCGGCCGGGTCGGTGAGCAGCGCAGTCTGCAGGCTGGCAGACGCGGTCTCGCCCGACTTGCGCAGGATGTTGCCGATCCGCTTGTTGGCTGCCGCCAGCGCCTGCGCCTGGGGCAGGGCGCTGAAGGCCCGTACGGCGGCCAGCCGCTGCGGGACGCGGGCGAGGTCGTCAGGCCGCTGGTCGATGACCGCAGCAACCTCCTGCGGGCTGTGACCGCGATCGCGCAGCCAGCCCGCCAGGCGCTCGAGGATGAACTCGGCGAGCGCAGGCCGGCCTGCGGCGGCGCCGGGCTCGAAGGCGGCGAAGGCGGTGTCGAGCAGCCACGACAAGGGCAGCGCGAGTTCGCGCTCGATCAGCATGCGGATGACCCCGAGCGCGTGCCGGCGCAGTGCGAACGGGTCGCGGTCACCGGTGGGCTGCTGGCCGATGCCGAACAGGCCGGTGAGGGTCTCGAGCTTGTCGGCCAGCGCCAGCACGGTGCCGGTGGTGCTGGCGGGCAGCGCGTCGCCGGCGAAGCGCGGCTGGTAGTGCTCGACGATGGCCTGCGCCACCTCGGGTGCCTCGCCGTCGTGACGCGCGTAGTAGGCGCCCATCACGCCCTGCAGCTCGGGGAACTCGCCCACCATGCCGGTGAGCAGGTCGGTCTTGGCGAGCATTGCGGCCCGTTCGGCGTGCCCGACATCGGCACCGAGCCGTGCGGCGATCGCTGCCGCGATGCGCTGCACCCGCGCCATGCGCTGCGCCTGCGTGCCGAGCCTGGCGTGGTAGACCACCGAGCCCAGCGCGGCCACCCGATCGGCCAGCGGCGTGCGGCGATCCTGCTGGTAGAAGAAGCGGGCATCGGCCAGGCGCGGGCGCACCACCCGCTCGTTGCCGTCGATGATCAGCGAGGGATCGTCGATGGCCATGTTCGAGACGATCAGGAACTTCGGCAGCAGCCGACCGCTGTCGTCGAAGAGCGGGAAGTACTTCTGGTTGGTGCGCATGGTGAGGATGAGGCACTCCTGCGGCACCTGCAGGAACTCGGCCTCGAAGCCGCCCACGTACACCGCCGGCCATTCGACGAGCGCGGTCACTTCCTCGAGAAGGCTTTCGACCTGCGCGGCATCGCCCATCGAGGCGCCCAGCGAGCGGGCCTCGGTCTGGAGCAGGGCGAGGATGCGGGCGCGTCGCGTGTCGAAGTCGGGCAAGACCCGGCCCTGGCGCTCGAGCACATGGGCCCAGGACGCAGCATCGGGGATGCGCAGTTCGCCGGCGCTCTGGAAGCGGTGGCCGAAGGTGGCGCGGCCCGAGCTCAGGCCGAGCACCGAGGCCGGCACCACCTGTTCGCCGTGCAGCACCACCAGACGATGCGCGGGGCGCACGAAGCTGACGTTGGTGCGGCCATCGGCGAGCTGGTACTCCATGACTTTTGGGATGGGCAGGCGACCCAGCGCGTGTGCGAGCAGGGCGTCGATGCAGCCGGCCAGGGTCTCGCCCGGCTGCTCGCTGGCATGGAAGAAGCATTCCTGCTTGCCGTCGGAGGCGCGGGTGAGGGCCGCCGGATCGGCGCCCACCTTCTGCGCCCACTTGAGCAGCGCCTGGGTGGGCTGGCCCTGGTCATCGAGGCCGACCTTCACCGAAGGCCCCTTGACCTCGACACGGCGCGGCGGCGCCTCATGCAGCACGCCCTCGACGCGCACGGCGAGCCGGCGCGGCGAACTGAAGGCGCGGTGCTCGCCCGCCGGGGCGCTCAGGCCGCGTGTGCGCAGGCCTTCGACGATCGCGGTGGCGAAGGCCTCGCCCAGGCGGCGCAAGGCCTTGGGCGGCAGCTCTTCGGTGAAGAGCTCGATCAGCAGCGGACGGGCGCTCATTCAGGCCACCTGCCCGGTGCGCGCGAGCATGGGAAAACCCAGCCGCTCGCGCGAATCGTGATAGGCCTGCGCAACCGCCCGCGCCAGTTGCCGCACCCGGCCGATGTAGGCCGCACGCTCGGTGACCGAGATCGCCCCGCGGGCGTCGAGCAGATTGAAGGTGTGGGAGCACTTCATGACCATCTCGTAGGCGGGCAGGGCCAGCGGCACGGCGATCAGGCGCTGCGCCTCGGCCTCGTATTCATCGAAGTGGCGGAACAGCATCGCGGCGTTGGCGTGCTCGAAGTTGTAGGTGGACTGCTCGACCTCGTTCTGGTGGAAGACATCGCGGTAGCTCACGCCCTCGGTCCAGGTCAGGTCGTAGATGCTCTGCACCCGTTGCAGGTACATGGCCAGGCGCTCGATGCCATAGGTGATCTCGCCGGTGACCGGCTGGCACTTGAGCGAACCGACCTCCTGGAAATAGGTGAACTGCGTGACCTCCATGCCGTTGAGCCAGACCTCCCAGCCCAGGCCCCACGCGCCCAGCGTGGGCGATTCCCAGTCGTCCTCGACGAAGCGGATGTCGTTGCGCTGCGGATCGATGCCCAGTGCCTGCAGCGAGCCGAGATACAGGTCGAGGATGTCGGGCGGCGACGGTTTGAGCACCACCTGGTACTGGTAGTAGTGCTGCAGCCGGTTGGGGTTGTCGCCATAGCGGCCGTCCTTGGGGCGGCGCGAGGGCTGCACGTATGCGGCCCGCCAGGGCTCGGGACCGATCGCCCTCAGGAAGGTGGCGGTGTGAAAGGTGCCCGCCCCCACCTCCATGTCATAGGGCTGCAGCAGGGCGCAGCCCTGGCGGTCCCAGTACTCCTGGAGCCTGAGGATGACTTGCTGGAAGGTGAGCATGGCGGTCCCGGATGAGGTCAGCCCGCGATTTTACTGGAAGGCTTCGTCGCGTCCGTCGCCCCGGCTCTGCGCAGCCCCAGCGATGTTGCGAGCAGGCCGGCCGCCAGCAGCAGCACGGGAAGGTTGCCCAGTCGCGCGTAGGGCGTGAGCCCGGCGGTGGCCTGCACCTGCGTGTCGATCACGCCCGCCTGCAGGTTGGGCAGGCGCGCCAGAACCTGCCCGCGATGATCGATGAGCGCGGTGACGCCGGTATTGGTGGCGCGCAGCATCGGCCGGCCGGTCTCGAGTGCGCGCATGCGCGAGATCTGCAGGTGCTGCGACAGCGCGTGCGAATCACCGAACCAGCCGAGGTTGCTCATGTTCACCAGCATCCCTGCCGACACCGGTGCGCGAACCTGCTCGGCGATCTCCTCGCCGAACAGGTCCTCGTAGCAGATGTTGGCGGCGATGCGCTGGCCGTCGACGAGGAAGGGCGGCTGCGGCGGCGCACCCCGGCCGAAGCTGCCCAGCGGTATGTTCATCAATCGCACGAACCATCCGAAGCCCCAGGGGATGAACTCGCCGAAGGGCACGAGGTGCTGCTTGTCGTAGCGCGAACCCGGTCCGCCGCCTGCCATCAGCAGCGCGCTGTTGCTCACCCGTGGAGCCGCGCCCGGTACCGGGTCGACGATGGGCACGCCCAGCAGCAGCGCGCCGCCATTCGCGCGCAGACCCTCGAGCACCGTGTCGGCGATCTCGGGCGGGGTATGGGTCCAGGGCACCACCCAGGCGGTCTCGGGCAGCACGGTCAGGCGGGCTCGACTCGTGGCCACCTGGTCGGCGTACCACCGCATGGCCCGCACGGCGCCCTGCGGATCGAACTTCATCGACTGGGCGATGCTGCCCTGGACCAGCCGAACGCTCAGCGGCTCGCCTGCGGCCTGCGTGAAGCGAAGCTCGCCGAGTGCGAGACCGGTCAGCAGCGTCATGGCGGCCACGATGGCCGGGGCGCGCCAGCCGCGGTTGCGCCGACCGAGCGCGCCAAGCGTGAGCAGTGCGGCCACCCCCGCCGCGGCCAGCCCCACGCCGTAGACGCCCACCAGTGGCGCGAGTCCGCCGAGCGGCCCGTCGATGTGGGCATAGCCGATCGACAGCCACGGAAACCCGGTGAAGACCCAGCCGCGCGCTGCCTCGGCCAGTGTCCAGGCCCCGGCCACGCCGGCCACCCAGCCCCATCCGGGGCGGTCGTGGGCGAGCATCAGCGCGAGCGCCGGCCACAGGGCGAGATAGGCGCAGAAGAGCAGCAGCGCGAGCGCCGCCAGCAGCCAGGGCATGCCGCCATGGTCGTGCATGCTGACATGCAGCCAGCACAGACCGACCGCGAAGTGCCCCATGGCGAACGCGAAGCCGCTCAGGCCTGCCTGCCGTCGGCTTGCGGCGCCCGCAGCCAGCCACAGGCCCACGGCGAAGCTGAGGATCTGCGCCGGCCAGGCCAGGGGGCCCGGCAGGAACGACAGGGTGAGGGCATGGGCCGCCCCGGCCGCCGCTGCCGCCAGCGCGCGGCGGCCAACCCGGTGACGCGCGGAGCCCGGGCCGATGGCGACCGGCGGCGTGCTCGGGTCAGCGGCCGGCGTCGACGGCGGCCGCGGCATCGGCGATCGCGGTGCTCAGCCGTTCGGCCAGCAGCAGATGGGCCTGTCGCGCATCGGCGCGCAGCACCTCGAAGCGGAAGCCCTCGAGCGTGACGAGATCACCGCGGCGCGGCACCCGGCCGAGCTGCGCGGTGAGCAGCCCGCCGATGGTGTCGAGCTCCTGCTGCGACAGGTGGGTGCCGAAGTGCCGATTGAAGGCCTCGATCTCGGTGTCGGCGCGCAGCCGGAAGCGGGGGCCGTCATGGCCCTCGCCGGCGGGGGTGATGGCATCGGCCGAGGGCTCGGCGTCGAACTCGTCCCGGATCTCGCCCACGATCTGCTCGAGCACATCCTCGATGGTGACCAGACCGGCCACCGAACCGTACTCGTCGACCACGATCGCGAGGTGGCTGCGGGTGGCGCGGAACTCGCGCAGCAGCACATTCAGCCGCTTGGATTCCGGGATGAACACCGCCGGGCGCAGCAGCGCGCGCAGCGGCGGCGGTTCGGCGCCGAACAGCCTGAGCAGGCTCTTGGCGTGCAGGGTGCCCAGCACATTGTCGAGATCGCCGTCGATCACCGGGAAACGCGAGCGCGCGGTGCTGATGACCTGGGGCAGGAACTGCGCCGGCGTCTGCGCGATGTCGATCACATCCATGCGGGCGCGCGGCACCATGATGTCACCGGCACACAGTTCGGCCACCTGGAGCACGCCCTCGATCATCGAGAGCGCGTCGTCATCGAGCAGTTCGCGTTCGTGGGCGCCGCGCAGCAGACTCAGGAGCTGCTCCCGGTCATCGGGCGCGCGCAGCAGCAGCGTGGACAGTCGTTCGAGCAGCGAGCGCCTTGGCTCGCCCCCCGACGGAGCATCGGACATCGATGGAACCGGAGGTTGCGAAGCGGCCAGCATACCCGATGGCCGCGGCAGCGCTCAATCCGGCGCGCGACGGGCGCCTGTGGCAGGCCGCGCGAGGTAGGGGTCGGGGATGCGCAGCCGGCGCAGGAGCGCCGTCTCGAGGGCCTCCATGCGCGCCGCTTCGCCGGGGGTCTGGTGGTCGTGCCCCTGGGCGTGCAGCACACCGTGGATCACCAGATGCGCGAGATGGTGGTCGAAGGGCTTGCGCTGTGCGCGGGCCTGCTCGCGCACCACCGGTATGCAGATCACGATGTCGGCGGCGCAGGCCGCGCCGGCATCACCCGGCGCCGGCGGGTAGGTGAAGGTGAGGACATTGGGTGCGTAGTCCCGGCCGCGGAACGTGCGGTTCAGCGCGATCGCCTCGGCGCGGGCGCTGAAGCGCAGGGTCAGTTGCGCGTCGGCGGCCAGGGCGAGCCGCACCCAGCGGCGAAGCCGGGCCGGCGCCACCGGCCAGTCGGGCACCCGCGGGCCGCGCTGCAGCCCGAGCGCGAGCGCCGGCTCAACTGCCGCTGCCGGCACGCTCGTAGGCATCCACAATGCGCGCGACCAGCGGATGGCGCACCACATCGCTGCTGTCGAACCGGGTGAAGGCGATGCCGCGCACATCACGCAGCACATTCACCGCCTCGACCAGTCCGCAGGCCTGGCCGCGCGGCAGGTCGACCTGGGTGGTGTCGCCGGTGACCACCGCGCGCGAGCCGAAGCCGATGCGGGTGAGGAACATCTTCATCTGCTCGGGCGTGGTGTTCTGGGCCTCGTCCAGGATGATGAAGGCATGGTTGAGGGTGCGCCCCCGCATGTAGGCGAGCGGCGCGATCTCGATCGCCTGCTTCTCGAACATCCGGGCGGTGCGCTCGAAGCCGAGCAGGTCGTAGAGCGCGTCGTAGAGCGGCCGCAGATAGGGATCGACCTTCTGCGCGAGATCGCCCGGCAGGAAGCCCAGGCGCTCGCCGGCCTCCACGGCCGGGCGGGTGAGCACGATGCGCTTGACCGCGTCGCGCTCGAGCGCATCGACCGCACAGGCCACCGCGAGGTAGGTCTTGCCGGTGCCCGCCGGCCCGACGCCGAAGGTGATGTCGTGCGAGAGGATGTGGCGCAGATATTCGCGCTGCCGCGGTGTACGACCCTGCAGGTCGGCGCGACGGGTGTGCAGCACCGGGGTGTCCGCCTCGTCAGGCGTGGCGGTGAGGGTGGCAGCGCCGGCATCGGTGCGGGCGCCAGCCCGCAGCTCGACCAGGCCGAGCTGGATCTCGTCGATCGACAATGCGCGCTGCGCCAGCCCGTGGAAGTGTTCGAGCGCAGCCCGGGCAGCTCGCGCCGAGGCCGGCGCACCCTCGATCAGGAAGTGCTCGCCGCGTCGCTGGATGCGCGTGTCGAAGGCCTCGGCGATCTGGCGCAGGTGGGCGTCGAGCGGCCCGCAGAGATTGGCCAGCCGCTGGGTGTCGGAGTCGGCCGGGCGGTATTCCAGCGCCTTGCCGCGGGCGCCGGCGGCACCGCTCATGCCGGCCGTTGCACGGCGTTGCCGCGCAGGGAATGGGGCAGGGCGGCGACGATCTCGAGCTCGATGAAGTGGCCGATCAGCCGGGGCTGGCCCGGGAAGTTGACCACGCGATTGTTGGCGGTGCGCCCGGAGAGCTCGCTGCCGTCCTTGCGGGCGTGACCTTCCACCAGCACCCGCTGGCGGGTGCCGACCATCGCCTGGCTGATGGCACGGGCATGGGCCTCGATGCGTGCCTGCAGGGTCTGAAGCCGCTGCAGCTTCACCGGGGCCGGGGTGTCGTCGGCAAGATCGGCCGCCGGCGTGCCCGGCCGCGGACTGTAGATGAACGAGAACGAGGCATCGAAGCCCACCTCGTCGATCAGGGCGAGGGTCCGGGCAAAGTCCTCGTCGGTCTCGCCGGGAAAGCCCACGATGAAGTCGGTGCTGATCGAAACCTGCGGGCGCGCAGCCCGCAGCCGCCGGATGATCGACTTGTACTCGAGCGCGGTGTAGCCGCGCTTCATGGCGGCAAGGATGCGGTCGGAGCCCGACTGCACCGGCAGGTGGACATGGTCGGCGAGTGCGTCGATGCGGCCATGGGCCTCGATCAGCCGCGGCGAGAATTCGCGCGGATGCGAGGTGGTGTAGCGGATGCGTCCGATCCCCGGCACGCCGGCCACGCAATCGAGCAGCAGCGCGAAGTCGGCGGGCTCGCCGTCGTCCATCAGCCCGCGCCAGGCGTTCACGTTCTGGCCAAGCAGGGTCACCTCGCGCACGCCCTGAGCCGCCAGGCTGGCGACCTCCACCAGCACATCGTCGAGTGGCCGCGAGACCTCCTCGCCGCGGGTGTAGGGCACGACGCAGAAGCTGCAGTACTTGCTGCAGCCCTCCATGATGGACACGAAGGCGCTCGCCCCTTCCACGCGCGGCGGCGGCAGGTGGTCGAATTTCTCGATCTCGGGGAAGCTGATGTCCACCTGGGGGCGGCCGGAGCGACGCCGTGCCTCGATCAGCGCCGGCAGCCGGTGCAGTGTCTGCGGCCCGAAGACCACATCGACATACGGCGCGCGCGCGACGATCGCCGCGCCCTCCTGGCTGGCCACGCAGCCGCCCACGCCCACGATCAGCCCGGGCCGCTCGCGTTTGAGCGCGCGCACCCGGCCCAGGTCGGAGAACACCTTCTCCTCGGCCTTCTCGCGCACCGAGCAGGTATTGAACAGGATGATGTCGGCCTGCCCGGGATCGTCGGTGCGCTCCAGCGGGCCCTGTTCGCCGAGCACATCGGCCATGCGGGCCGAGTCGTACTCGTTCATCTGGCAGCCGAAGGTCTTGATGTAGAGCTTGCGCGTCATGGCGGGGCCGCGGCCCGGAGGGGTTCGGATGCGCCGCAGTATATCGGTCGGGCCGCGCGCGACCGGGCGCAGCCTGCCGGCCCGACCGGGTTCAGCCCGGCCCGAGCGGTGCGAAGTGCGGTACCCGCTGGCCGGCGGCCTCGTCGACCCGACCGCTGACCCGCTGGCCGATGACCAGACCCGCAGCGCCATGGCCCATCAGCCGGGTGCCTTCATCGAGATCGACCAGCACCAGGGTGTAGGGCACCAAGGCCCGCCAGGCATCGGCCGGCGCGCGCCGCACCTCGGTGACGGCGGCCACCGTGCCGGTGCCGGCGCAGTCGTGCCAGCGCAGATCGGTGCTGCCGCAGGCCGGGCAGGCGTGTCGGGCCAGACGCTGGGCCTGGCCGCAGCCGGCACAGCGCTGGTAGCGCAGCACCCCGGCGGCGAGGCCCTCGGCGTAGGGACGCGACAGGCGCGACACGCTCATGGGCGGGCCTCCAGCACCAGGCTGACATGGGCCGAAAGCACCCCGCCGTCGGCATGGAGCAGACAGCGGCGGCGCGCATCGAGCTGACGGGCGCCGGCGCGTCGGGCAAGTTGCCGCCAGGCCTCGGCGATGTGCGCCATGCCGCCGGCGGCGCCGGAGTGGCCGAAGGAGAGCAGGCCACCGTGGGTGTTCAGGGGCAGCGCGCCACGGGTCCCGAAAACCCCCTCGCGAACCCGCTCGGCGCTGGCGCCACGCGGACACAGGCCGATCTCCTCGAGCAGGATGGCCAGCGTGATGGTGAAGGAGTCGTAGATGGCGAGCAGGTCGAGATCGGCCAGCCCCATGCCGGCCTGGCCGAGCGCGCGTCTTGCCGAGGCTGCGGCGCCAAGGTCGTCGAGCTGATCGACCGCGCTCAGGTGCTGGTGATGGTGGGCCTGGCCGGCACCGGTAATCGCCACCGGCAGTCCGTCGCCGCGCCCCGGGTCGGCGCTGATGACCAGCGCGACCGCGCCGTCGGAGATCGGACAGCAGTCGAGCAGCTTCAGGGGCGAGGCGATCGGCTTGGAGGCGAGCACATCGGCCACGCTGATCGGGGCGGTGAGCTGCGCGTCGGGGTGGCTCGCGGCGTGGCGGCGCATCAGCACCGCGAACTCGGCGAGGTCGGTCTCGGTCAGCCCGTACCGGTGCATGTACTGCGAGGCGAGCAGGGCGTAGTAGGCGGGCACCGAACCCCCGTTGGGCACCTCGAAGTCGGCGTCGCCGACCTGGGCCAGGGTCTGGATGGCGTCATCGCGGGTCTGGCCGCTGGCGCGGTTCTCGCCGGCCACCACCAGCACCCGGCGAACCCGGCCGAGACGGACCAGGTCGCTGGCCAGCATCACCATGCCGGCGCCGGTGGCGCCGCCCATCTGCATGCCGTGGGCGTAGGCGGGCCGGATGCCCAGGCGCTCGCTCACCAGGCTGGCCAGCATCAGGTGCGGCAAGGTGGTGGCGTAGCCGCAGAGCACGGCGTCGATCTCGCCACGGGCGAGACCTGACTCGCGCAGCGCGCCCTCGGCGGCCTGCGCCATGAGGTCGATGGCGCCAAGGCCATCGTGACGGCCGAAGCGGGTGTTGCCGGCACCGGCGATGTAGGCGGGGTTCAGAGCGGTCTCGGCGCGGGCATGCCGGCAGGTGGGTGCGCGGTCACAGGCTGCTCTGGCGCAGGTAGGTGCGGCAGGCCGCGGCCTCGCGCAGCAGCGCCTCGGAGAGTGCCGCCTCGCGCCCGATGATGCGTTCGCTCAGCGCGGCGATACTGATGGCGGCACTTGGGCGGCCGTCTTCGGAAAGGATGGGCACTGCGATGCCGCCCATGCGCGGCACCACCACATCGACCAGCATGACATAGCCGCGGCGCCGGGCGTCCTCGATGGAACGGCGCAGCAGCGCCGGGCTGAGCAGCGGGTAATTCACGAGTCGGTCGGCGATGAACGGCATCAGCGCGTCGATCTCTTCGTCGGGCAGCCAGGCGAGCAGCGCCAGGCTGCCCGCGCCCACGCCGAGCGGGCGCCGGCTGCCCACCTCGAGATAGTTGGCACGGATGGCGAAGCTGCCCTGGTGCACATCGACCGCGACCGACTCGGCGCCCCGCGGCACCGACAGGATGGCGGTGTCTTCGAAGGTACGCACCAGCTGGATGAGGCTGGGCCGGACCTTGGCGCGCGGGTCGCTGCGCGACATGGCGGCCGCACCCAGCGCGAAGATCTCGGGGCCGAGGCTGTAACGCTTGTTCTCGGGGTCGCGATTGACGAAGCCGTGCCGCGCGAGCACATCGAGCAGGCGCAGGGTGGTCGCCTTGTCCTGGCCGGCGGCTTGCGCGATGTCGGTCAGACGGGCATTGCGGGCGTCGGACATGGCCCGCAGGATCAGGCAGGCTTTCTGCACCGAAGAGGGCGCGCCGCCGCCTTCGGGACCGCTGGATCGGACTCCCCTGGGCATGGTTGGGATGACTGCTCGTGAACGCGAATGCGGCCGATCCTAGGTTTGGGGCCATGGAGCGTCAAGCGAACTGGACAGCGCCTCATTTCATTCGCCGAACGCGTCATGTCGAACGCTGCGCTCACTCGGAAAGCGGGCCTTTCCCGGCTGTCGAAGACCCCTGGATCGAGACGCGCGCAGATGCCGTGCCGGCGCTGGTTGAAACCCTTTCCTGGTCGTCGTCAGCATCGTCGCGGATGGCCCCGGGGATCTGTGCTTCGCCGATCGGCAGCGCGTCCGGTGCGTCGGTCAGGAGCGGCGGCTGCGATGCGTCCTCATCGCGCGTCGTCGACCGTTGCGGGCCGGACGCCGCCGTCGCCGGCGGGGCCGAAGCGGCGCGGCCCCGGCGCGATCGTGCGTCGGGGCCCGGGGCGGCGAGACGCCGCCATCGGGTCATCGCGGCTTGACCTCCACATAGGCATCCTTCTCGAGATCCCAGCGATGGGTCTTCAGGAAGGCGGCGGTCTCGCGTCGGACTTCTGCGCGTGAGAGCTTGGAGATGTCGCGCGGCGGGCCCGAGATCGGCTCCCAGCGGGAGGCCTCCTCGTTCCAGCGGTTGCCCTTCATGAAGCTGTTGCGGGCGGCGCGGATCTCCTCGCGCGACTTCACCCCTTCGGGCGGGCGAAAGCCGGGCTTGAGCACCCAGTTGCCGGCTTCCTCGTCCCAGACATGGCTCCGGATGAATTCCTTCTGCTCGATACGCACTTCGGCGCGGGTCTTGGGGGCGGGCTGGGCGTCGCTGCTCTGGGCACCCACGGGGCCGATCAGCCCCAGGCTGCAGATCGCTGCGGTGATGACGCTGCGTCCCATCTTGCGCATGCTGGTTCTCCTTGGCGGGCACGGCGCCGACGGACTGCCGGCGCGCAGGTCATTGTCGGCAGGGGCCGCGCCGGGGGTGATGAGCCGGGTCAAGGAAGGCGCGCGGCAACGCGCGCGTCGGGTATCGTTGCGCCTTTCCGCCCCATCCCATCGCTGTCAGGCCCCGGATGCGCATCGAGGAAGCCCGCTGGATCGAACAGGCCCTGCATGGCCATGTGCTGGGCGCGCCGCCCTCGGGCACGGCCGCGGTTGCCATCAACCTGGGCAGCGGGCCGCGCCGCATGCGCGAGGTGAACAAGCCCCATGTCCATCGCCAGACCATCCTGCCGCTGCAGCAGGCAGGCTGGCAGGTGGTGCACAGCGACCTCGAAGCGGCCGACGGGGTGGACATCGCCGGCGATCTCTTCGATCCCGGGCTGCAGGCCCGGCTTCGCGCGATGTCCCCGGGCCTGGTGATGTTCTGCAATGTGATCGAACATCTGCCGCCGCGGCTGCTGCCCGGTCTGCCGGCGGCGCTCGATGCCCTCGTGCCGCCGGGCGGCCTGCTGCTGGTGGCCGCGCCGCATTCCTACCCCTATCACGCTGACCCGATCGACAATCTGCACCGACCTTCCCCGGCGCAGATCGCAGCGCTCTTCCCGGACTACCAGCCGGTGGCGCAGGCGATCGTCGACAGTGAGAGCTATGGCGCGGAGTTCCGGCGCGGCGGCCTGTCACGGCAGGTGCGGCGCCTGCTGCGCTTGCTGGTGCCCTTCGTCCGTCCGCGGCGCTGGCTCTCGCACGCCCACCGGATGTTCTGGCTGGCCCGTCCGTACCGGCACTCCCTGGTGCTGCTGCGCAAGCCTTCAGCCTGACGTGGCTGCTTTCGTGCCCGCGGATCAGCCCGAGAGCCGATCGCGGCGCACCACCACCCCGGCGGCCTCGCGGTCCCAGGTGTCGGCGGTGACGCCGGCACTGCGGATCAGGTGCTTCTGCACCTTCTGCGTGGGGGTCTTGGGCAGGTCGTCCATCACCCGCACATAGCGGGGCACCATGAAGTGGGCCATGCGCTCGCGCAGGAAGCCGATCAGCTCGGCCGGGTCGAGGGTGCGGCCCTCGCCGAGCGACACCGCCACCAGCACCTCGTCCTCGGCCACCTCGCTGGGCACCGCGACCGCGGCTGCCTCGCGCACCGCCGGGTGGGCCAGCACCTCCGACTCCACCTCGAAGGACGAGATGTTCTCGCCGCGGCGCCGGATCGCGTCCTTCATGCGGTCGACGAAGAAGAAGTTCCCGGCCTCATCGCGCCGGAAGGCGTCGCCGGTGTGGAACCAGCCGTTGCGCCAGGCCCGCGCGGTGGCCTCCGGGTTGCGGTAGTAGCCGGAGTTCATCGCCCAGGGGGTGTCGGTGCGCACGATCAGCTCGCCCACCGCCCCCACGGGCACCTCGCAGTCATTGGCATCGACCAGACGCACCTCCACGCCGGGTCGTGGCCCGCCGCAGCTGCCCGCCAGCGTGGGGTTCAGGTCGGACACCAGCGGGCAGGACACCTCGGTCATGTTGAAGGTGGTCACGATGTCCACCCCGAAGCGCCGGCCGAATGCCATGCCGTCCTCGTCGAGCGGCACCGCGAGGGCCCAGCGAAGCGTGGATCGGGCCGGGGCCTCGTCGCGAGGGCGCTTCACCACGAAGCCGGCCATCACGCCCAGCAGGATCAGCGAGGTGGTGCCGGTGCGCTCGATCAGCGGCCAGAAGTCCTCGGTGCGGAAGGAGCCGGCCAGCACGAAGCTCGCCCCCAGCCGCAGCATCAGATAGATCGGGATGGTGCTGCCGGCATGAAAGAGCGGCAGCGGCACCAGGTGCCGGTCATCGGCGCGGGCTGGCGCAAAGCCGTGACCGGACTCGTGCAGCTGCAGGTAGGAGGTCATCACCCCCTTGGAGGGACCGGTGGTGCCGGATGTGAAGATGATGCACTGGGTGTCCCAGGGCGCGATGGCACGGGCGAGGGCGAGATCCACGGCAGGCTCGCCATCGAGCGCCTCGCGGCCAAGCAGCCGCAGCCCGTCGAGCGCCTCGCCGTGGCCGCCCTGCGCCACCACCAGCGTCTCCAGGCGCGACAGGCCGATGCCCTTCAGCCTCGGCAGCAGTTCGGCATGCACGAGCCCCAGGCGCGCATCGGCCACCGAGATCGCATGCTCGAGCACGCCGCCGCGATAGGCGGTGTTGATCGGCACATAGACCGCACCCAGCCAGTTGATCGCGAACCAGCTGAGCAGGCATTCCGGGCCGTTGGGCAGCCACACCAGGACATGGTCGCCCTGGGCCACGCCCAGCGTGCGCAGCCCACGGGCCCGTTCGCAGACCTTCTCGTGCATCTGACGGTAGGTCCACTGCTCGCCGTTCTCGAACACGACGAAGACCTTGTCCGGCTGGCGTTCTGCCCAGTGCTCGAGCATCGGCCGCAGGACGCACTGCTCGGGGGGCGGGATGCGGCGGTCGGTGCTCATGCTCGGATGCCCCAAAGAAAAAGCCCGCAGGACCAGGGTTCCTGCGGGCTTGTTCGGTACTGGTGGCGCATCAGGGACTCGAACCCCGGACCTGCGGATTATGATTCCGTCGCTCTAACCAACTGAGCTAATGCGCCGAAGGGAGCGGAGTCTATCGGAGCGGCGTCCGGCTTGTCAAAGCGGCAGGGCCGAGGGGGCCGGCGGAAATCGCACGGTGAACACCGCGCCCACGCCGATACGCGGCGCCCATCCGGCTGCGCCGGGGGCGA
>NZ_CEXFHW010000044.1:0-22518 GCF_982640115.1 Quisquiliibacterium sp.
ACGGTGGCTGCGGCCATGGAAGGCTTCCTGCTCGGCGTGCCTGCCATCGCCTTCTCGCTGGTGCAACGTGGCTGGCCCCATCTCGATGCCGCCGCGGCCAGCGCCGCCGACCTGGTTCGCCGGTTTGCCCCGCACCTCGCCCGCCAGCCGATGCTGCTCAACATCAACCTGCCGGCGCGTCCGGCCGCCGAGCTCGCCGGCATCGAGGTCACCCGCCTCGGACGCCGGCACATGGCCGAGCCGGTGGTGCCGGCCGTCAATCCGCGCGGCGAGACGGTCTACTGGATCGGGCCGGCGGGCAGCGCCCGCGATGCCGGGCCTGGCACTGATTTCCATGCGGTCGAGCACGGGCTGATCAGCGTCACCCCGCTCGATGTCGATCTCACCGGCGGTCAGTGGATGCAGCCGGTGCATGACTGGCTGGCGCGGTGACGCTACCCCGTACCCCCCGCGCCGCGCGTGCGCCCGCCGGCGGCCCCGCGCCGGCGCCCGGCCGCGCGCCTTCGGCCGCTCGGGTCTCTCAGCCCGCTCGCACCATGGTGCCCGGGCGCCTTTCGGCGTCGGGTCGTGCCGCTGCGCCCCCGCCCGCGCCGGGCGGCCTCGGGCTGGCCTCGGACAGCGCCCGCGCCCGCATGGTGCTCGATCTGCGCAAGGCCGGCGTGCGCGACCCCGATGTCCTGGCGGCCATGCAGGCCGTGCCCCGACACCTGTTCGTCGAGCCGGCCCTGGCCAGTCGCGCTTACGAGGATGTTGCGCTTCCCATCGGCCATGGCCAGACCATCTCGCGCCCGAGCACCGTGGCCCGCATGCTCGAGATCGTCCTCGCGCGCCTGCCGCGCGATCGTCGCGCCCGTGCACGTGCCCTCGAGGTCGGCACCGGTTGCGGCTACCAGGCCGCCCTGATGGCCTCGCTGGTCGGCGAGGTGATCTCCATCGAGCGGGTACGCGGTCTGCATGACGCCGCCCGCAGCAATCTGCGGCCGCTGAGGGTGCCCAACCTGCGACTCATGTTCGGTGATGGCCGGCTCGGCGCGCCCTCGTCGGCGCCCTTCGATGCCGTGGTCGTCGCCGCGGCGGGCGACGAGATCCCCGATGCCCTGCTCGAGCAGATGGCGCCCGGTGCCCGCCTGCTCGCACCGGTGGGCGATGGCGTGCGTCAGGCGCTGCATCTGGTCGAGCGCAGCGGCGATCGCACCTGGGAACTCACCGTCCTCGACGAGGCCCGCTTCGTTCCCCTGCGCTCGGGCACCGCATGAACACACGCGGCGCACCGAGTCTCGACGCGGCCTCCCGGCCGCGGGCAGCGCACCCGATCGGCATGCTGATTGTGCTGGGCCTGCTGCTGAGCGGCTGCGCTTCCGCCCCATCCGGACCGGCGCCGGTCGAGAACCGCACCCGCCCTCCCGGGCCGCCGCCCGCCAGCGTGCGGCCGGCTGCGCCGCCCCCCGTCGCGTCGGCGCCTGCGCCCGCGCCGCGCCCGCCCGCTCAGGTTCCGGCCCCGGTGCGCGCCGAACCGCGTGCCGCCGAGCCTGTCGGGGTGCAGACCGCGCCGGTGCGCTCCAGCGGGGTCGAAACGCGTCCGCTCGCGGCGACGCCGGCAGCCGCCGCCCCCGGCCTGCGCCGTGAGCCGCGCGGCGTGAAGCGGCCCTATTCCGACGCCGCGCTCGCCGAGCTCAAGGCCGCCGACGCCCGCGCCGCCGAAGGCGGCGAAGCCCGGGCCGGCGCCACCGGGTCCGCTGCCGGCGGGGCGGGTCATGCCGGTGCCGCCCAGGGCGCGGCCACGCCGGGCGCTGCCGCCGGGCAGGGCGGCGTCGCTGCCGGCGCAGCCGCGGCAGGCGCAGCCGCGTCAGGCGCAACCGGAGCAGGCGCATCCGGAGCAGGCGCAACCGGAGCGGGTGGGACCGGAGCGGGCGCAACCGGAGCGGGTGGGACCGCCGCCGGTGCGGCCGGCGCCGGATCGGCCGCCGCGGGTGGCGGCACGCCGCCGGAGTTCATCTGGCCCGTGCCCGGCAAGGTGCTGCAGAGCTTCGGCGAGGGGCGCAGCACCGGCCTGGTGCTGGCCGCCGCGGCGGGCGACCCGGTGAACGCCGCCGCCGATGGCAAGGTGATCTTCAGCGGCCCCGGCCCGCGCGGCTACGGCAACCTCATCATCCTCAAGCACGATGGCGACCTGCTTTCGGTCTATGCCCACGGCCGCAGCCTGCTGGTCAAGGAAGGGCAGAGCGTTCGTCGTGGCCAGAAGATCGCCGAGGCCGGCGACAGCGGCACCGACAAGCCCAAGCTGCTCTTCGAGGTTCGGCGTAGCGGCAAGCCGATCGACCCGATCGGGCTGCTGCCCGCCCAGTCGGGCCGCTGAGCGTCATGACCCCGGTGCTGGTTTTCGACCTCGAGACCGTGCCCGATGTGGCCGGCCTGCGCCGGGTATGGTCCCTGCCCGACTCGCTGTCCGACGCCGAGGTCGCGCAGGCTGCCTTCGATCGCCGGCGCGAGAAGGCCGGCTCCGATTTCCTGCCCCTGCACCTGCACCGCGTGGTCGCGGTGGGCTGCCTCTTTCGCGACGGTGAATCGGTGCGGGTGCGCTGTCTGGGTAACCCCGAAGACGACGAGCCCAGGCTGATCGCCGACTTCTTCAAGGTCATCGAGCGTCACACCCCCACGCTGGTGTCGTGGAACGGCAGCGGCTTCGATCTGCCGGTGCTGCACTACCGCGGCCTCGTCCACGGCATCCAGGCGCCGCGCTACTGGGACATGGGCGAGGACGACCGGGATTTCCGCTTCAACAACTACATCAGCCGCTACCACAGCCGTCATACCGACCTGATGGACCTGCTTGCGCTCTACAACGGCCGCGCCAATGCGCCGCTCGACGAGCTGTCCCGGCTGTGCGGTTTCCCAGGCAAGCTCGGCATGGACGGCTCGCAGGTCTGGCCCGCGTTCCGCGACGGGCGCCTGCAGGAGATCCGCGATTACTGCGAGACCGACGTCGCCAACACCTGGCTCCTCTACTGCCGCTTCCAACTGATGCGCGGCGTGTTCACGCCCGAGCGCTTCCAGGCCGAGCTCGCGCTGTTGCGCGAGAGCCTCGGCCGCCTGCCGGGGGAGCACTGGCGCCAGTACCTCGCGGCCTGGCCGCAGAGCGGCGGCTGATGCCCGAGCTGCAGATCGAGTCCCTCGACCTCGAAGCCAACGGCGTGGCCCGCGCCGACGGCAAGGTGGTCTTCGTGCGCGAGGCGCTGCCCGGCGAGCGGGTCGACGCCGAGATCATCCGGCGCAAGCCGCGCTTCGATGTCGCGCGCACGCTCAAGGTGCTGCAGGCCTCGCCGATGCGCGCGCGGCCGCGCTGCCCGCACTTCGGCGTCTGCGGTGGCTGCTCGATGCAGCATCTCGACACCCGCGCGCAGGTCGCGATCAAGCAGCGCGCTCTCGAGGACCAGCTCGCCCACCTCGGCAATGTGCGGCCAGCCATGATGCTGCGCGCCATCGCCGGCCCCGACTGGGGCTACCGTTATCGCGCCCGGCTCTCGGTGCGCCATGTGCCGCGCAAGGGCGGCGTGCTGGTCGGATTCCACGAACGCGGCTCAAGTTATGTGGCCGACATGCGCGAGTGCCCTGTGCTCGCGCCGCAGGTGTCGGCGCTGCTGCTGCCCCTGCGCGAGCTGATCGGCGCCCTGGCCATGCGCGACCGCATGCCGCAGATCGAGGTCGCGATGGGCGGCGAGGGCAGCGACACGGTGCTGGCCCTGGTGTTTCGCGTCCTCGACCCGGTGAGTGCCGCCGATCGCGAGGCGCTGATCGCCTTCGCGCGGCAGCACCGCTTCGAGCTCTGGCTGCAGCCCAAGGGCCCCGACACCGTCGTGCTCCTCTGGGCGCCCGGCACCGAGGATGGTCAGCCGCCGCGCTCGCGCCTGGCCTACGATCTGCCCGAGTTCGGCGTGCGCATGCCCTTTGTGCCCACCGACTTCACGCAGGTCAACCACCCGATCAACCAGGTGCTGGTCTCGCGCGCCTTGCGCCTGCTCGCACCGGCATCCTCGCACCGCGTGGCCGATCTCTTCTGCGGCCTGGGCAACTTCAGCCTGCCGCTGGCACGGCTGAGCGCCGAGGTGCTCGGCATCGAGGGCAGCGCCGCGCTGGTCGCGCGTGCAGCCGACAATGCGCGGGTCAACGGGCTGCAGGACAAGGCCCGGTTCAGCGCCGCCAACCTGTTCGAGATGAGCCTGCCGGCCTGGCAGGCGCTGGGCCGCTTCGATCGTGTGCTGATCGACCCGCCGCGCGAGGGCGCGCTGGAGGTCTGTCGCGCCCTGGCCGAGGATGGTTACAAGGTGCCGCGTATCGTCTATGTGTCGTGCAACCCGGCCACCCTCGCGCGCGACGCCGGCCTGCTGGTGCACACCGGTGGCTACCGGCTCGAGATGGCGGGGGCGCTGAACATGTTCCCGCACACCTCGCATGTGGAGTCGATCGCGGTCTTCGAGCCGGCCTGAGCCAGGCTGATCGGGCCTGAGCCCGCGCGCCGGCGCTTGCACCGGGCGGGGCTCGCACTGCGCTGCCCTCAGCCCTGCGCGAGCAGCTGCTCGCGCATCGTCCGCTTGAGCAGCTTGCCGTTGGCATTGCGCGGCAGCGGCACGCTGCCGATCGTGAAGCCCTCGGGCACCTTGTAGTCGGCCAGCCGCTCGGCGCAGAAGGCCTTCAGACGGGCCGCGTCGAGCGTCGGATCGTTCACGCTCACGAAGGCATGCACCCGCTCGCCAAGCACCGGGCAGGGCTTGCCGATGATCGCGCTCTCGACCACTCCGGGGCAGGCCGCCAGGACATTCTCGACCTCGACCGAGAAGATCTTGTATCCACCGCGGTTGAGCATGTCCTTGAGGCGATCGAACACCCGCACGAAACCCTGGGCGTCGATCGAGCCGACATCGCCCGAGAGCCAGAAGCCGGCGCGAAAACCGTTGCGCGTGCCCTCGGGGTTGTCCCAGTAGCCCGGGACGACCATTGGCCCGCGGATCCACAGCTCGCCGGACTCGCCCGGCGCCACCTCCCGGCCCTGCGGATCCATCACCCGGATCTCGGCGCAGGGCAGCGTCAGGCCGACGCTGTCGGGCCGCTCGGCAGCCATCGCTGCCGGCAGCAGCGTGGCTGGCGAGGTGGTTTCGGTGGCGCCATAGGCGTTGATCAGTTCGAGGCGCGGCAGCCTGGCCGCCAGCGTGGCGATCGTGGTCTCGGGCATGGGCGCGCCGCCATAGCCGCCGATGCGCCAGGCTGAAAGATCCGCGCTGGCGAAGGCGGGCTGCATCAGCAGCAGCGTGTACATCGCCGGCACCAGGATGGTGTGGGTGATGCGTTCGCGGGCTGCCAGCTCGATGTAGGCCGGCGCCTTGAACTCGGGCATCAGCACCACGCAGCCGGCACAGCCCCACATGCTGAGGATGATCGCGACCAGGCCGGTGACATGGCTTGCCGGCACGGCCAGCAGCGAGCGCTCGCCGGGGCCCAGCTGCATGGCATGCCGGAAGTGAAGCACCGAGTGCACGACATTCAGATGGGTGAGCATCGCGCCCTTGGGGCGTCCGGTGGTGCCCGAGGTGTAGAGGATGAAGGCGGTGTCCTCTTCCTGCACGGCAGGCCGCGGCGGCAGGGCCCGCAGGGCCTCGCCCGTGGCGCGCGGCGGCTCGGTCCAGCGTCCGCGCAGCGCTGGCGCCTCGTCCGGCGAGGGCAGGCGAGCGGCCAGCTCCGGGTCATGGACCACGCCCACGGCGCCGCAGTGGCCGAGGATGTAGGCCACCTCCGGCCCCTGCAGCCGGGTGCCCATCGGCACCGCAATGGCGCCCAGGCGCATCAGGCCGGCAAGCGCGGTCACATGCGCAAGGCGGTTGCCTACCAGCAGCCCGACACGGTCACCGGGCTTGACCCCCGCGGCGGCGAAACCGGCGGCGGTTTCGTCGGCAACCCGCGCGAGCTCCTGCCAGCTCAGCCGCTGTCCTTCATGCACCACCGCGTCGGCCTGCGGCGCGGTGGCGAGCGCTGTCTCGAACAGAGCCCAGACATCGGGCGGTCGCTGGGCGAAGCAGGGCATCACCCGGTCGCCGAAGTGCGACTCGAGGCGGATGGCAGGCAGGGCGGGACGCGGATCGGTCATGGCGGCTGGGGCGGGCGGCAGGGCAGGGGAAGGGACACCCGAGGAAGGCGGGAAAACGGCAAGGTCGCCCTCGGGCGACGCGAAAAAGGAAAGGGCCGCCCTCGGGCGGCCCTGTGCGGTGAACGATGCCGGGCGGGCCCGCCCGGCCGTTGGCTCAGTCGCGATCGCCGCCGACGACCCCGAGGATCACCAGCAGGTTGCTGAACACGTTGTAGACGCTGAGGTAGACCGACAGGGTGGCGGTGACATAGTTGGTCTCGCCGCCGTTGATCACCCGCTGCAGGTCATACAGGATGAAGGCCGAGAAGATCAGCACCGCCAGCGCCGAGATGGTGAGCGTCAGGGCGGGCATCTGCAGCCAGATGTTGGCGATGCCGGCCACGAGGATGACCAGGAAGCCCACCAGCAGCCACTTGCCCATGCCCGTGAAATCGCGTTTGGACACCGTGGCGATGGTGGCCATGACAGCGAAGATGCCGGCCGTGCCACCGAAGGCGGTCATCACCAGCGAGGCGCCGTTGCTCATGCCCAGCACATGCCCCACCAGACGCGAGAGCATCAGGCCCATGAAGAAGGTGAAGGCCAGCAGCAGACCGACGCCGATGGCGCTGTTCTTGAACTTCTCGATGGCGAAGAAGAACCCGAACGCGACCGCCATGAAGACGATCAGGCCGATGAAGGGGCTGCCGGCAAAGAAGCTGAACCCGGTGCTCACCCCGATCCAGGCGCCCAGGACGGTGGGCACCATGGAAAGCGCCAGCAGCGCATAGGTGTTGCGCAGCACGCGGTTGCGCGCGGCCGCGCCGAGGACGCCACCACCCGCGCCGAAGCCGGTGGGCAGTCCGTTCTGTTCGTAGGCCATGTGTGTGTCTCCGTGGAAGGTTCCGACAATGTAGGGGGTCGGCCCGCGGAATTCAACCGCGCCCGCCTCAGGGTCTGTCAGTCTGTCGGGGCAAGCCTGACACAGGGGTGTGCTAGAATCGAGGGCTAAGCAGCAGGCTACAGGGTCTTTCGAGTCTACTGCCAGAGCCGCCTGCAAAGCTTTCATTTCCAAGCACTTTTTCCGCGAGCCCGGTTTGCCTGCCGCCTCCAGTGGCACCTGCCGCCGGTCGGGGCGCCGGACTCTCGCTCAGGACTTACCATGGCCATCGAACGCACCCTTTCCATCATCAAGCCCGACGCGGTCGCCAAGAACGTGATCGGCAAGATCTACAGCCGCTTCGAGGATGCCGGTCTGAAGGTGATCGCCTCCCGCATGATGCAACTCTCGCGCGCCGACGCCGAGGGCTTCTATGCCGTCCACCGCGAGCGTCCCTTCTTCAAGGATCTGGTCGATTTCATGATCTCCGGCCCGGTCATGGTCCAGGTGCTCGAGGGCGAGGGCGCCATCCAGAAGAACCGCGACCTCATGGGTGCCACCGATCCGCGCAAGGCGGCCCCGGGCACCATCCGCGCCGATTTCGCCGACAGCATCGACGCCAATGCGGTGCACGGCTCCGATGCCGCCGAGACCGCCCGCGCCGAAGTGGCCTTTTTCTTCCCGGCGATGAACATCCACTCGCGCTGAGGCGCGCCGCCGTCCCTCAGGGGCGGCCGGCGACGACGGCGCCCCCACGCAGGCATCCGATGAGCACTCCCGTCAACCTTCTGGGTCTCGATGCCGACGGGCTTGCCCGGGTCTGCTCGCAGTGGGGCGAAAAGCCCTTTCGCGCCCGCCAGCTTTCCCGCTGGATCCACCAGCGCGGCCAGGATGACTTCGATGCCATGACCGATCTCGCTCGCGGTTTCCGCGAGCGGCTTCGCGAGCAGGCGGTGGTTCGCGCGTCCGCCGTCATCAGCGACCATGTCTCGGCCGACGGCACCCGCAAGTGGCTGCTCGATGTCGGCGCAGGCAATGCCGTCGAGATGGTGTTCATCCCCGAGGCACAGCGCGGCACGCTGTGCGTCTCCACCCAGGCCGGCTGTGCGGTGAACTGCCTGTTCTGCTCCACCGGCAAGCAGGGCTTCTCGCGCAACCTCGAGGTTGCCGAGATCGTCGGTCAGCTCTGGTGGGCCAACCGCACGCTCGGGCCTGGTCCGGCGGGTGAACGCCCTGTGAGCAATGTGGTCTTCATGGGCATGGGCGAGCCGCTGCAGAACTACGAGGCCACCCTCAGCGCCCTGCGCCTGATGCTCGACGACAACGCCTACGGCCTGTCGCGTCGCCGGGTTACCGTGTCCACCTCGGGTGTGGTGCCGATGATCGACCGCCTCCGTCAGGACTGCCCGGTGGCCCTGGCGGTGTCGCTGCATGCCCCCGACGATGCGCTGCGCGATCAGCTCGTGCCGATCAACCGCAAGTATCCGCTGGCCGAGCTGCTGGCCGCCTGCGCCCGTTACCTCGAGGCCGCGCCGCGCGACTTCATCACCTTCGAGTACGTGATGCTCGATGGGGTCAACGACAGCGACGAGCACGCCCGCCGTCTGCTGTCGCTCGTGCGGGGCCTGCCCTGCAAGTTCAACCTGATCCCGTTCAATCCCTTCCCGCATGCCGGGCTGCGCCGCTCGCCCGATGCCCGGGTGCGGCGCTTCGGGCAGATCCTCATCGAGGCGGGAATCGTCACCACCGTCAGGCGCACCCGCGGCGATGACATCGATGCCGCCTGTGGCCAGCTTGCCGGTGAGGTGCAGGACCGCACCCGGCTCGCGCAGCGCATGGCGCGTGCCACACCCGCAGCGGCGCCGGCTGCCGACGCCGTCGGTCGGCGGATCGCCATCCAGCCGGTGGGCCGCTGATGGCGCCTGCCCGCGTCCGGCTGCCGGGCCTGGCCGGCCTCATCGTCCGTCGCACCGGTGCGGTGGCTGCGTGCCTGATGGCGGTGTGGCTGGCAGGATGCGCCGCCTCGGGCGATCCGGCCTCGCGGCCGGGCGACGGCGGCTCCAACCCGCTCACCGGCACGGCCACCGCCGGAGCCGACGACGAGAGCGAGAACCGTCGTCGGGCGCGCATCCGGCTCGAGCTCGCGGCCAACTACTACCAGCAGCGCAACTACAACGTGGCCCTCGACGAACTGCGCCAGGCGCTGGCCCTCGATCCCAACTTCGCGCCGGCCTACGGCATGCTGGGCCTGGTTTACATGGACCTGAACGACCGCCCGCGCGCTGACGAGAGCTTCCAGCGCGCCCTGCGGCTGGCACCGGGCGACTCCGACCTGCTCAACAACTACGGCTGGTATCTCTGCCAGACCGGCCGCTATCCCCAGGCCATCGACCAGTTCCTGCGCGCCCTGCGCAATCCGCTGTACGCCACCCCGGCGCGACCCCTGCACAACGCCGGCATCTGCTCGCGCCGCATGGGTGATCTCAAGGCCGCGGAGGACTACTTCCAGCGCTCGTTCCAGGTCGATCCGGCCAACCCGGTGGCCATGTTCAACCTCGCCGAGATCAACCTCGGCCGGGGTGACATCACGCGGGCCCGGTTCTATGCCCAGCGCCTCACGGGCAGCTTCGAGCCCAGCGCCGAGGTGCTCTGGCTGGCGCTGCGCATCGAGCGCAAGGCCGGTGACCGTGCCGCCGAAGAGAGTCTTGCCGCCCAGCTGCGCAGGCGATTCCCGGCCTCGCCGGAAGTGTCCCGGCTGACCGCCGGCCGCTACGACGACTGACGATGACCGCACACCAGGCTGAACCGACCGGGGACACGCCTGCGGTCCCGTCCGGGGCCGAGCCAGGCTCGCATGCCGTTGCCGTTGCCGCGGCAGCTGCGACGCCTCTGACCCCTCCGACTCCCCTCCCGCCATCCGGCGATGGCCAGGTCGACAGCCTCGCCGCGCTGGTGGCTGCCCGTGAGGCGAAGGGGCTGTCTTCCGATGATCTTGCCCGCAAGCTCAATCTGGCTCCGCGTCAGGTGCATGCCCTCGAGGCGGGAGACTGGCCCGCGCTGCCGGGGCAGGCCTTCGTGCGCGCCGCGTTGCGCAGTTATGGTCGGCTGATCGGCGTCGATGTGATGCCGCTGCTGGCCAGCATCGGCGACGCGGCCGGCACACCCGACCTGCGCCCGGCAACCTCGCTGCGCGAGCCAATGCCGCGCCCGGGGCTGTTCGGCTTCGGCGCCGGCGGCTCGGGCAGCCGGTGGGTCTGGATCATCCTGAGCCTTGCGCTGGTCATCGCGATCGCGTTCTTCTTTGGCCGGGTCCCGGGGCGGCCTGGCGGCGCATCGGCGCCGGTGCCTGCGCCCGCGTCGGCGCAGGCTGCTGGTGCGTCGGGCGAGGGCGCGTCGGGCGCGCCCGCAAGCGCGGCGGCTGACGCGGGGGGTGCCAGCCCGGCCGCTGCCGCCGGAGGACCGGCGGCCCCGGTGGCGCCGGCCGGGACGCAGGCCCCGGCCGCGCCGGCCGCGGTGATGGCGCCGCCCGCACCCGTCGTCGCCTCGGCGGCCGCGCCGGGTGCCGCGCCGGTTGCCGGTGCACCCTCACTCCCGGGCACACCGGCGACCGCTGCCTTCCCGCCGCTCGTTCCCGCCCCGGCCGCGCCTGCCTCGTCGGCCCCGCCCGCGCCCGCGCCGGCCACGCCCGCGCCGGTCTCTGCCGCCGGCCATGCAACGGCGTCCGCCCGCGGCGGCGAACTCCGGCTGAACTTCCAGGGCGAGTCCTGGGTCGAGATCCGCCGTGCCGACGGCCGGCTGCTGCATGAGGGCGTGCAGAAACGCGGCTCCAGCCTGCGGATCCCGGTGGACGCCGAGATCTCGGTGGTGCTGGGCAACGCCCAGGCGGTCCAGGTCATTCACAACGGCGGTCCGCTCGATATCGGACCGCTGACCCGTCAGGGTGTGGCCCGGCTTAAGCTTGCGCCCTGACTCAGGAGGGTTTCCGCCATGAATGATGCCGCCAGACCCGATACCGATCCCGCCCAGGGCTGCCCGTCGGCCCCGATGCCGGTCGGCTCCCTGCCGCGCCGGCGCGCACGCCAGGCGCAGGTGAGCTGGGGCGCGCGCTCGGTGCGCATCGGCGGCGGTGGCGAGGTGGTGGTGCAGTCGATGACCAACACCGACACCGCCGATGCGATCGCCACCGCCATCCAGATCCGCCAGCTCGCCGCGGCCGGCTCCGAGCTGGTGCGCATCACCGTCAATTCCCCGGAGGCGGCTGCGGCGGTGGCGCCGATCCGCGAGCAGCTCGACCGCATGGGTGTCGATGTGCCGCTGGTTGGCGACTTCCACTACAACGGCCACAAGCTGCTCACCCAGTACCCCGACTGCGCCCAGGCGCTGTCCAAGTACCGCATCAACCCCGGCAATGTCGGCACCGGCAGCCGGCGCGACGACAACTTCGCGCAGATGATCGAGGTCGCCTGCCGGCACGACAAGCCGGTGCGCATCGGCGTGAACTGGGGCAGCCTCGATCAGGCCCTGCTCGCCAGGCTCATGGATGTCAACGCCGCCCGCGCCCAGCCGTGGGAGGCCTCGGCGGTCATGCGCGAGGCGCTGGTCACCTCGGCGATCGAGAGCGCGCAGCGCGCCGAGCAGATCGGCCTGCCCGGCGACCGCATCATCCTGTCGGCCAAGGTCTCGGCGGTGCAGGACCTGATCTCGGTCTACCGTGAGCTGGCGCGGCGCTGCGACTACCCGCTGCACCTCGGGCTCACCGAGGCCGGCATGGGCAGCAAGGGCATCGTGGCCTCCACTGCGGCCATGGCCGTGCTGCTGCAGGAAGGCATCGGCGACACCATCCGCGTCTCGCTCACGCCCGAGCCCAATGGTGACCGCAGCCGCGAGGTGGTGGTCGCCCAGGAGATCCTCCAGACCATGGGCCTGCGCGCGTTCACGCCCATGGTGGTTGCCTGCCCGGGCTGCGGGCGCACCAGCAGCACCTTCTTCCAGGAACTCGCCGATCGCATCCAGCGCTACCTGCGCGAGCAGATGCCGGTCTGGCGCGGCCACTATCCCGGGGTCGAGACCCTGCAGGTGGCGGTGATGGGCTGCGTGGTCAACGGCCCCGGCGAGAGCAAGCATGCCGACATCGGCATCTCGCTGCCCGGCTCGGGTGAGGCGCCGGTGGCGCCGGTGTTCATCGATGGCGTGCGCGATGTCACCCTGAAGGGGGATCGCATCGCCGAAGACTTCCAGGCGATCGTCGAGAACTACGTCCGGCGTCGCTACTCGCTCGAGAAGGCGGGCACATGATGACCATCCCACCGCGTGCGGGGCGCGGGCGCGACACCAGGCGCAGACACCGATGAGCGCCGATCGCATCCAGGGCGTGCGCGGCATGAACGATGTGCTGCCCGCCGATGAGGCCCTCTGGCAGCGCTTCGAGGACACCGTGGCTGCCTGCATGCGTGCCTACGGCTATCACCGCATCCGCACGCCCATCGTCGAGCACACCCGGCTGTTCGTGCGCGGCATCGGCGAAGTCACCGACATCGTCGAGAAGGAGATGTACTCCTTCACCGACGCGCTCAACGGCGAACAGCTCACCCTGCGCCCCGAGGGCACGGCTGGCGTGGTGCGCAGCGTGATCGAGCACAACCTGCTCTATGACGGCCCCCGGCGCCTCTGGTATGCCGGGCCGATGTTCCGCCACGAGCGGCCGCAGAAGGGCCGCTATCGGCAATTCCATCAGGTGGGGCTCGAGGCGCTCGGCATGTCCGGCCCCGATGTCGATGCGGAGGTCATCCTGCTGTGCCACCGGCTGTGGGCCGACCTCGGCCTGCAGGGCGTGCGCCTCGAGATCAACACCCTGGGCCAGGCCGACGAGCGCCGCGCGCACCGCGAGGCGCTGATCGAGCACTTCCAGCGCCACGCCGACCAGCTCGACGAGGATGCGCGTCGCCGGCTGCACAGCAATCCCCTGCGCATCCTCGACACCAAGAATCCCGCCATGCAGCCGATCGCCGAGAGCGCGCCGCGCCTGATCGACTTCCTCGGCGAGGCCTCGCTCGCGCACTTCGAGGGGCTGCAGTCGCTGCTGCGTGCCCAGAACATCCCGTGGCGGGTCAATCCGCGGCTGGTGCGCGGGCTCGACTACTACAACCTCAGCGTGTTCGAGTGGGTGGCTGCCGACGGCCTCACGCTGTGCGGCGGCGGCCGCTACGACCCGCTGATCGGCATGCTCGGCGGCAAGCCTGCGCCGGGTTGCGGCTTTGGCATCGGCGTGGAGCGGGTGCTCGACCAGATGCGCGCGCAGGCCGGCGTGCAGCCCGGCTCGGCCTGCGATGTCTATGTCGTGCATCAGGGCGCCGCGGCGCTGCCGGCTGCGGTCCAGGCCGCCGAGCGGCTGCGTGATGCCGGCCTCGATGTCATCACCCATGCCGGCGGCGGCAGCTTCAAGTCGCAATTCAAGCGTGCCGATGCCAGCGGCGCCTTCGCTGCGGTGGTCATCGGCGATGACGAGGCCGCATCGGGCGAAGCCACCGTGAAATGGCTGCGCGACGCCGGTGCGGCGCCGGGCGAGGGCCGTCAGCAGCGCGTGGCCATGGCTGCGCTGGCCGAGCTGATCGTCGACGCCCTGGTCGCGGCCGACCCCGACGCCTGAGCCCGCCGGCCCATCCACCCCTCACAGGAGACGCAGGCGATGGCCTACGACTTGGAAGAACAGGAACAGCTCGCCACCCTCAAGGCCTTCTGGAACCGCTACGGCAACTTCCTGCTCACCGCGGTCACGGTGGTGCTGCTCGCGATCGCCGGCTGGCGGGCCTGGGGCTGGTACCAGGTCCGCGAGGCCGCGGCTGCCTCGGTCATCTACGATCAGCTCCAGGTGGCGGCGCAGGCCCGTGATGTCGACAAGGTCAAGGCGGCAGCCGGCACCCTGGTCGAGAAGCATGGCCGCACCGCCTACGGGCCGATGGGCGCGCTGCTTGCCGCGCGGGTCTACTTCGAGGCTGGCGATCTCAAGGCGGCGCGTGCGCCGCTGCAGTGGGTGATGGACAACGCCGCCGACGACGCCCTGCGCCAGCTCGCGCGGGTGCGCCTGGCCGGCGTGCTCCTCGATCAGCAGGCCTACGATGAGGGTCTGAAGCTGCTCGCCGGCACCGCGCCCGTAGGCTTCGAGGCGGAATGGGCCGACCGTCGCGGCGACCTGCTGATCGCGCAGGGCAAGGCCGAAGAGGCGCGTGCCGAGTACCGCACCGCCCTCGAGAAGGCGGGCAAGTCGGCGCCGCTGCGCCGGGTCATCCAGATCAAGCTCGACGCGCTGGGCGGGGCGGGCGCATGAGCGGCCTGCTGGCATCGCTCGCACGGCACGCGCTGCTGCTCGTCTGCGCGCTGGCGCTTGCCGGCTGCGGCAGTCTGTGGCCCTGGGGGGGCGGCACCAAGCGGCCCGAGCCGCCGATGCCCACCGCCAAGGCCGGCGCCCGCGTGGCCTGGAGCCTGAAGCTGCCGGCCGCGGGCGTGGGATTCGCGCCGGTGGTGGCCGGCGGCGCGGTCTATGCGGCCTCGGCCGACGGCACGCTGGCCCGGGTCGATCCCGACTCCGGCCGAATCGCCTGGCAGATCAATGCCGGCCGCAAGCTCGCAGCCGGCGTGGGCAGCGACGGCGATGTCGTGGTGGTGGCCGCGCGTGACGGCACGCTGCTTGCGTTCGGCGCCGATGGCAAGCCGCGCTGGAGCGCGCCGCTCGGTGCCGAGGCGGTCTCGGTCCCGGCGGTGGGCCTCGGTCTTGTCGTGCTGCGCACCAGCGACAACCGGGTCTCGGCCTACGAGTCGATCAGCGGCAAGCGGCGCTGGAGCGTGTCGCGCCAACTGCCGCCCCTGGTCCTGCGGCAGACCTCCGCCGTGGCCATCGCCCCCGGCACCGCCTTTACCGGCCTGCCCGGTGGACGGCTGGTGGCCATCAGCCTGGAGAACGGCGCGCAGCGCTGGGAGACCGTGGTGTCCACCCCGCGCGGGGCCAACGAGATCGAGCGGATCGCCGATGTGGTCGGCTCGCCGCTGGTCAGCGGCCGTGAGGTCTGTGCGGCGAGCTTCCAGGGACGGGTTGCCTGCTTCGAGGCGGCCACCGGCCGTTCCCTCTGGAGCCGCGAGCTGCCCGCCCAGGGCGGCATCGATGTCGATGCGCGCCTGGTCAGCGTGAGCGACGAGCGTGGGCATGTCCATGCCTTCTCGCGCTCGGGCGCCAGTGTCTGGCGCCAGGAGGCGCTTGCCCGCCGCGAACCGTCCGCGCCGCTGTCGGTGGGCGGCATGCTGGTGGTGGGCGACTACCAGGGCTATCTCTACCTGCTGCAGCGCGACGACGGGGCGATTGCCGCGCGTTTCGCGAGCGATGGCACCCCGGTGCTCTCGCAGCCCGCGGCTCACCAGCGCTCGGCGCTGGTGCAGACCGCCGGCGGCACGCTGCTGTCCATCACGCTCGACTGACCGGAGATTCCATGAGCGGTATTCCGGTGGTCGCGCTGGTCGGCCGGCCCAATGTCGGCAAGAGCACGCTCTTCAATCGCATGACCGGCAGTCGCGCCGCGCTGGTGGCCGACCGGCCCGGCCTGACCCGCGATCGCCACTACGGCCGCGCCCGGGTGGGCGAGGGCCACTGCATCGTGATCGACACCGGTGGCTTCGAGCCGGTGGCCAAGTCGGGCATCGAGTACCAGATGGCCCGGCAGGCGCGCCAGGCCGTGCTCGAGGCCGATGTCGTGCTGTTCATCGTCGACGGTCGCCAGGGTCTCACCGGTCATGACCGCGACATCGCCACCGAGCTGCGACGCAGCGCCCGGCGCCTGCTGGTCGCGGTCAACAAGACCGAAGGCATGCCTCGGGAGCAGGTGGCGGCGGAATTCCACGAGCTCGGCCTGGGCGTGCCGATGGCGGTCTCGGCCGCCCATGGCGACGGAGTGCGCGAGCTGCTCGAGATCGCGCTGGAAGGCCTGATGCCGGTGTCGGAGCCGCCCCCGTCGCCCGACGACGCGGCCGATGCCGATGATGTCGTCACGCCCGCCCGCGCCAAGGGCGCCAGGGCGGACGCCGGGCGGCCCGCCAACGCCGGCGCAACCGCCGGCGCAACCGCTGGCGCAACCGCTGGCGCAACCGCTGGCGCAACCGCTGGCGCAACCGCCGGCGCCACCGACCAGTTGCCGCCGCGCCGCATCCGCGTGGCCGTGGTCGGCCGCCCCAATGCCGGCAAGAGCACGCTGATCAACACCCTGCTCGGCGAGGAGCGCCTGATCGCCTTCGATCAGCCCGGCACCACCCGCGATGCCGTCGCCATCGACTTCGAGCGCAGTGGACGCCCCTACACCCTGGTCGACACCGCCGGTGTGCGCCGCCGCGGCAAGGTCACCGACATGATCGAGAAGTTCTCGGTGGTCAAGACCCTGCAGGCGATCGAGGACTGCAACGTTTGCGTGCTGATGCTCGATGCCCTCGAGGGCGTGGCCGAACAGGACGCGAACATCGCCGGCTACATCCTCGAGGCGGGCAGGGCGCTGGTGGTGGCGGTCAACAAGTGGGACGCGCTGCCCGCGGCCGAGCGCGAGCGCCTGAAGTCCGAGTTCGACCGCAAGCTGCACTTCCTGCGTTTTGCCCGCCTGCACATGATCTCGGCGCGCACCGGCCTGGGCGTGGGCGCGCTGATGCGTTCGGTCGACGAGGCCTGCGCCGCCGCCTTCCGCAAGCTGCCCACCCCCAAGCTCACGCGCTCGCTGCACGAGGCGGTCGAGCGCCAGCAGCCGCCGCGCCGCGGTCCGGTTCGGCCCAAGCTGCGCTATGCCCACCAGGGCGGGCAGAACCCGCCGATCGTGATCGTGCACGGCTCCTCGCTCGATCATGTACCCGAGACCTACCGGCGCTATCTCGAGACCTGGCTGCGGGAGCAGTTCTCGCTCGCCGGCACGCCGCTGCGCATCGAATTCCGCAGCGGCGCCAATCCCTACGCGGCGCGCTGAGGCTGCGCCGCTGGCAGCACGGCGGGGTATAGTCGGGCCGCGCCAGGAGCCCCGGGCCGCCGCGCGGCTTGATTCCCCGCGCTTCGCCCCCACCTCCCAGACACAGAAGAACACGGAGTTTCCATGAGCAACAACAAAGGGCAGCTGCTACAAGACCCGTTCCTCAACCTGCTCCGCAAGGAGCATGTGCCGGTGTCCATCTATCTGGTCAACGGCATCAAGCTGCAGGGCCACATCGAGTCTTTCGACCAGTATGTGGTGCTCCTGCGCAACACGGTCACCCAGATGGTCTACAAGCACGCCATCTCCACGGTGGTGCCGGCCCGTCCGGTGCAGTTCCAGCAAGAGAGCACCGAAACCTGACCGCCGCCCAAGCCCCGGTGCGCGCCCTCGTGGTCGGTGTCGCCTTCGGCGGCGCCGGCACCGACCGGGCCAGCCTGGACGAAACCTGCGCGCTAGCCCGATCGGCCGGCATCGAGCCGGTCGAGATCATCGCGGTGCGGCGCCCCCGGCCCGATGCGGCGCTCTCGGTGGGCAGCGGCAAGGCCGAGGAGATCCGCGAGCGCCTGCAGCAGCTCGAGGCGGTGGCGGTGATCTTCGACAATCCGCTCACCTCGGTGCAGCAGCGCAATCTCGGCCGCCTGCTCGAGGTGCCGGTGATCGACCGCACCGAGCTCATCCTCGACATCTTCGCGCAGCGCGCCCGCAGCAACGAGGGCAAGCTGCAGGTCGAGCTCGCCCGCATCGAACACCAGCTCTCGCGCCTCGTTCGCGGCTGGAGCCACCTCGAACGCCAGCGTGGCGGCATCGGCCAGCGCGGCGGCCCGGGCGAGAAGCAGATCGAGCTCGACCGCCGCATGCTCGACGCCAAGGCCCGCCAGTTGCGTCAGCGCCTCGACAAGCTCGGCCGCCAGCGGCTCACCCGGCGGCGCGCCCGCCTGCGCCAGAATGTCTTCTCGGTCTCCCTGGTGGGCTACACCAACGCCGGCAAGAGCACGCTCTTCAATGCGCTCACCGGCGAGGGCACCTTCGCGGCCGACCAGCTCTTCGCCACCCTCGACACCCTCACCCGCCGGCTGCGTCTGCCCGAGGGCGCCGAAGTGGTGCTCTCCGACACCGTGGGCTTCGTGCGGCAGCTGCCCCACAGCCTGATCGAGTCGTTCCGTGCCACGCTCGAAGAGACCCGCGACGCCGACCTGCTGCTGCATGTGGTCGATGCCAGCGCCCCCGATCGCGACGACCAGATCGCCGAGGTGGAACGGGTGCTGCAGGAGATCGATGCCGGCTCGGTGCCGGTGCTGATGGTCTACAACAAGATCGATGCCGCAGGATGGTTGCCCCAGGCCGAGCGTGACCCCTGTGGTAGCATCGACCGGGTGATGGTCAGCGCGAAAACCGGGGCTGGCCTGCCGGCTCTGAAGCAGGCGCTGACCGAGCGCCTGTCCCGGTCACTGCAAGGCGACCCCGCCTCGGAAGACCCACGCTGGCGTGTGCTTGCCGAGCCAGACCCGGCCGATCCCGTCCAGACTGTTCCAGACCATCCCTTTCCCGGCGCGCCGGGGGCCTCCCGGTCCCCTCACGCCTGAACCTCTCCTGCGGCCCTGCGTTCTATGTGGAAGCCCATCTCGCGGATCTTTTCCCTGAATGACCCGGGCTGGGGCCGGGGCGGCTCGGGCGGCAACAACGGCGGCGACGGTCAGCGACCCCGCCCGCCCAATGACGGTCCGCCTGACCTCGACGAGCTCTGGCGAGACTTCAACCGCCGGCTCAACGGGCTGTTCCGCCGCGGCGGCGGTTCGGGTGCCGGTGGCGGCGGCGGTGGCTCCGACGGGCCCAGCCTGCGGGGAGCCGGCGCCGGCGCGGGCGTGCTCGGCGTGGTGGCGCTTCTGCTCTGGCTGGGCAGCGGCTTCTACATCGTGCCCGAGGGTCATGCCGCGGCCATCCTGCGCTTTGGCGAGTTCCGCAGCCTCAACGACCGTCCCGGCTTCACCTGGCGCCTGCCCTACCCGGTGGAGGTGCACGAGCTGGTCAACGTGCAGCAGCTGCGTCAGGTCGAGATCGGCTACCGCAGCAATGTGAAGAACAAGGTGCTCAAGGAGTCGCTGATGCTCAGCCAGGACCAGAGCATCGTCGACATGCAGTACGCGGTGCAGTACCGGTTGTCCGATCCGGTGGCCTGGCTGTTCAACAACAATCCCGGTCCCGCGCCCGAAGAGATCATCCGCCAGGCCGCCGAGACCGCCATGCGCGAGACCGTCGGCCGCAAGGGTATCGACCAGGTGCTCTACGAAGAAAAGGAAGCCGTCGCCAAGGACGCTCAGAAGCTCATGCAGTCCATCGCTGACCGCTACAAGGCGGGCGTGGCCATCATCGATGTCACCATCCAGCAGGCCCAGCCGCCCGAGCAGGTGCAGGCCGCCTTCGAGGATGCCAACAAGGCTGCCCAGGACCGCGAACGCCTGATCAACGAAGGACGCGCCTACGCCAACGATGTCATTCCGAAGGCCCGCGGCAATGCCGCCCGTCTCTCCGAAGAGGCCCAGGGCTACAAGCAGCGCGTGATCGCCACTGCCGAGGGTGACGCCAGCCGCTTCCGGCAGATCTTCACCGAGTACGCCAAGGCGCCGCAGGTCACCCGCGACCGCATGTACCTCGAGACCATGCAGCAGGTGTTCGCCAACACCACGAAGGTGTATGTCGATTCGCGCAACAGCACGCTGCTGTCGCTGCCCCTCGAGCGGCTGCTGCAGAGCGCCTCGCCCGATGCCGCGCGGCCCACGCCGGCGCCCGCCGCGCCGGCCCCGGCTGCCGAAGCCCCTGCCGAGCCCAACCGCGCCCGCGAAGGCCTGCGCTCGCGTGACCGCGACGCCAGCCGCTAGGAGACCGCCATGCAGCGCATCGTTCCCATCGTGCTGGCGGCCCTGGTCGCCCTCGGCCTGCTCTCGGCCAGCCTGTTCGTCGTCGACCAGCGGCAGTTCGCGGTGGTCTTCGCCCTGGGCGAAATCCGCCAGGTGATCGAGCAGCCCGGCCTGCATTTCAAGCTGCCGCCCCCCTTCCAGAATGTGCAGTATTTCGACAAGCGCATCCTCACCATCGACAACCCGGACATCGACCGCTTCATCACCTCCGAGAAGCTCAATGTCCAGGTGGACACCTTCGTGAAGTGGCGCATCACCGAGCCCAAGGCCTTCATCCGCTCGGTGAGCGGCAGCGAGGTGATCGCCGCCGACCGCATCTCGCGCAGCCTGCGCGACGCGCTCAACAACGAGATCGCCAAGCGCACCGTCGCCGAGGTCATCTCCGGCCAGCGCGAGCAGTTCATGGAGGGCGTGCGCGCCAAGGTCAATGAGGACGCCAAGCAGATCGGCGCAGCGGTGGTCGATGTCCGGCTCAAGCGCGTGGACTTCGCCCCCGAGGTCCAGGAGCGGGTCTTCGACCGCATGCAGTCCGAGCGCAAGCGGGTGGCCAACGAGCGGCGGGCAACCGGCGCCGCCGAGTCCGAGAAGATCCGCGCCGACGCCGACCGCCAGCGCGAGGTGGTGCTTGCCGAGGCCTATCGGGATGCGCAGAAGGTCAAGGGTGAGGGCGATGCCAAGGCCTCGTCCATCTACGCCTCGGCCTTCGGCCAGGACCCGCAGTTTGCGCAGTTCTACCGCAGCCTCGAGGCCTATCGCGCCTCCTTCCGCACCCGCTCCGACCTGATGGTGGTCGATCCCTCCGCCGAGTTCTTCCGCTATCTCAAGAGCTCCGGCGCGGGTCCGGCAGCACCGGCCAAGGGCAGGTAGCCGCGCGTCTTCCGTACGCGCAGCGCTGCCCCGGCATGGCCGAGTCACTCCTCACCGCGCTCGGTCTGGTCCTGATCATCGAGGGTCTGCTGCCCTTCGCGGCACCCACGCTCTGGCGACAGACGCTCGCCCGTCTCGCGCAGGCCCCCGACGCCCAGGTGCGCCTGGTGGCGCTCGGCGCGCTGATCGCGGGCATGGCGCTGTTGCTGGTCTGAGCGCAATCCGCGAGAATCACGGGTTTCGTCCTCGTTTCATGCGCCTTGCGCCGATTGCGGCGCGCGCCGTCTGCCCCCACCGCCCATCATGCCCCGCTGGCTGTTACCCGAGCACATTGCCGATGTCCTGCCCGCCGAGGCCCGGGCCATCGAGGAGCTCCGGCGCCGGCTGCTCGATCTCTACCGGTCCTACGGCTACGAGCTGGTGATGCCGCCGCTGATCGAGCATATCGAGTCCCTGCTCACCGGCTCGGGCCACGACCTCGATCTGCGCACCTTCAAGCTCATCGACCAGCTCTCCGGCCGCACCCTGGGGCTGCGCCCGGACATGACCACGCAGGTGGCCCGCATCGACGCCCACCTGCTCGATCGCCGCGGCGTGGTGCGCCTCTGCTATTGCGGACCGGTGCTGCATGCCCGCCCGGCGGGCCTGTATGCCAGTCGCGAGCCGCTGCAGCTCGGCGCCGAGATCTACGGCCATGCCGGTCCGGAGGCCGACCTCGAGATGGTCGAACTCATGGCGGCGTCGCTGCAGGCCAGTGGCGTGGGCCGGGTGCGGCTCGATCTCTGCCATGCGGCCGTCGTGCCGGCGCTGCTCGGCATGAACCTGCCAGCGGCACGCGAGCAGGTCGACGAAGACGAGCTCTTCACGCTGCTCCAGCACAAGGACATGCCTGGTCTGCGCAAGCTGCTCGCGCCGCTCGCGCCCGCCTCGCGCGAGGCGCTGCTGGCGCTGCCCTCGCTCTACGGGGCGCTGCGTGCGGGCGGGGGCGCGGGCGCTGCAGCGGGCCCCGCGGCGCGCCCGGATGGCGATGCGGCCCGTCCCGACTGCCTTGCCCGTGCGCGCGCCGTGCTGCCGCCGTTGCCCGCGATCAGCGCCGCGCTCGATGACATCCAGCGTCTGGCCGAGTCTCCCCTGTGGGCGCGTCACCCGCAGGTCGAACTCTCGGCCGATCTCGCCGACCTGCGCGGCTACCGTTATCACAGCGGGCTCACGGTCGCCGCCTATGTCGACGATCGCCCCGATGCCGTTGCCCGCGGCGGTCGCTATGACGATGTCGGGCGCGCCTTCGGACGCGCCCGACCGGCCACCGGCTTCTCGCTCGAGCTGCGTGAACTGGCCGGCCTGCAGCCTGCGCCGGCGCTGCCGGGCGCCGTCCTCGCGCCCTGGTCCGATGACCCGCAGCTTGCCCAGGCGGTGGCGCAGCTTCGCGCCGCCGGCCAGATCGTCGTCCGGGCGCTGCCCGGTCATGAACCCGAACAGCAGGAATTCGCCTGCAACCGCGAACTCGTCCAGCACGACGGTGCGTGGACGGTCCGCGCACTCTGAATCACATCAAGCACTGTCCAGGAAAGCGGCTGCGCGCGTCCCTCCAGGGCGCTGCCACCGAAAGGCACATGGGAAAGAACGTCGTGGTGATCGGCACCCAGTGGGGTGACGAAGGCAAGGGCAAGCTGGTCGACTGGCTCACCGAGTCGGTTCAGGGGGTGGTGCGATTCCAGGGCGGGCACAACGCCGGCCATACCCTCGTGATCG
>NZ_CEXFHW010000045.1:0-22447 GCF_982640115.1 Quisquiliibacterium sp.
CACCAGGGTCGCGTCACGCTCGCCGGCGATGCGGCCGCGCCAGGCGCCTTCGAAGGCGGCGGGCACCACCCAGCGATGCAGCCGGCTCTCGCGACGCAGGCCCACCGGCTTGCCCGGTGCGGGCAGGGTGAGACTCCTGTCGGGCAGCCAGTCGGCCATGTCCCAGTCGTGGGAAACCACCCGTGTTCCCGGCGCCATGCGCAGCAGCCGCGGCCGCAGCGCGAGATTGACCTCGGGCAGCAGGTACAGCGTGACCACCGAGTAGGGCGCGAGGTCGGTGTCGAAGAGATCCTGGGCCACGAATCGGGCCAGCGCCTGGACGCCGGCCTGTTCGGCCAGCTGGCGCGACAGCGCCACCAGGCGCTCGTCGAGCTCCACCCCCAGGCCCGGCACGCCGTGACGGCTGGCGGCGGTGATCACCACCCGGCCGTCGCCGCTGCCCAGATCGACCAGGCGGTCGCCGGGGCCCACGCCGGCCAGGGCCAGCATGGCATCGACCACGCTCTGCGGGGTCTGCACATAGGGCACCTCCTCGGTGACCCGGGGAATGCCCACCGGCAGGGCGCCATCGGCCGCGCTGGCCGGCGCCGCAGCGATGCCGGCCGATCCTGCGGCATCGGGCGATCCGGCCGCACCCGGCCGGCCCGGCGCGGCGCAGCCCGTGGCCAGCGCGCCGGCCGCTCCGAGCAGCGCGAGCCGCCGCCGTCGGTTCATCGGAATCGCGCGATCAGCGCGTCGGCGGCGCGCGCCAGCAGGCCGACATCGGAGCCCACCGCCACAAATTGCGCGCCCAGCGAGAGCCAGTGCTTCGCATCGGGTTCGGAGGAGGTCAGGATGCCCGGGGCCTTGCCGGCGGCGCGGATGCGGCGGATGCCGTCGTCGATGCGGGCCATCACCTCGGGGTTGGCGCGCTCGCCCACGAAGCCGAAGGAAGCGTGCAGGTCGGCCGGTCCGATGAAGATGCCGTCCACGCCGTCGACCGCGGCAATCGCCTCGATCTGGTCGAGCGCCTCGCGGGTCTCGACCTGGACGAGCAGGCACAGCTCCTCCTCGGCGCGGCGCGCGTAGTCGGCCACCCGGCCGAAGCGGGTGGCGCGGGTGGTGCCGCCCACCCCGCGCACGCCACGCGGCGGATAGCGCATGGCCTCGACCGCGGCGCGCGCCTCGGCGGCGTCGGCGATCTGCGGAATCATCAGGGTGAGGGCGCCGATGTCGAGAAAGCGCTTGACCGCGACGAAGTCGTTCCAGGGGATGCGCACCACCGGGTGCGAGGCATAGGCGCTGGCTGCCTGCAGTTCGGCCAGCACGGTCTCGATGTCGGCCGGGGTGTGCTCGGTGTCGATCAGCAGCCAGTCGAAGCCGGCGCCGGCGATGACCTCGACGGCATAGGGCGAGGGCAGGCTGGCCCACAGGCCGATCGGGGCGCGGCCCTCCCTGAGGGCCTTCTTGAAGGGGTTGTGCGGCAGTTGCATGGCGGCTCCGGTGCGCGGGTGCGGGCCGCCCGGGGCCGCCCGCCCGGGCGGCGGGCGCGAAACCCGACAGGGCGCAAGGTTACCGCGCGGGCCGGGCGGCCCGCCGGGTCGTGGCAACATGGCGGCCTTGCGATGCGCGCCATCGCCCCCATCTCGTCTCGATTCCCATCGGACAGTCAACACCTCCGCGGAGCCGCCCATGGTCGACACCACCCTCGAAACCTTCCAGGCCGATGTCATCGACGCCTCGATGCAGGTCCCCGTGCTGGTGGATTTCTGGGCGCCCTGGTGCGGTCCCTGCAAGTCGCTCGGTCCGCTGCTCGAGAAGCTCGAGCAGAGCTATCAGGGCCGCTTCAAGCTGGTCAAGGTGAACACCGACGAGCAGCAGCAGCTCGCCAGCCACTTCCGCATCAAGTCCATCCCCACGGTGTTCGCCATCGTGGGCGGGCGGCCGGTCGACCAGTTCCAGGGCGCGCTGCCCGAGGGCAAGCTGCGCGAGTTCATCGACCGCCTCATGCCCAACCCGGCCGAGATCGAGTTCGACGCGGCCATGCAGGCCCTGCAGGCTGGCGACAAGGACACCGGCGTGGGTCACCTCAAGAAGGCGATCGCGCTCGACCCTTCCTTCGATGACGCGCGCCTGGCCTACGCCCAGGTGCTGCTGCAGGACGAGGAGCCGGCGGCCGCGCAGGCCCAGCTCGAGGCGCTCTCGCCGCAGGCAGCCCAGGATCCGCAGGTGCAGGCCCTGATCGAGCAGGCCCGGCTGATGGTCGAGGAGAACCGCCTGCCGCCCATGCCGCAGCTCGATGCCCGCATCGCCGCCAACCCGGCCGACCTGCAGGCCCGCCTCGAGCTCGCCCAGCACTGCATCGCCCACAAGGCCTGGGAGCCGGCGCTCGAGCAGCTGCTCGAGATCGTGCGCCGCGACCGCCAGTTCGGGGACGATGTCGGCCGCAAGACCATGCTGCAGGTGTTCGAGCTGGCCTCCGCGCAGCCGCAGCTGGTCTCGGGCTGGCGGCGCAGGCTGAGCACCGCCCTGAACTGACCGGGGGCCACGCCGCCCCCACGGGCGCTTCTGAGACAATCCTGTCCATGCTGCCCGACCAGATCGATTCCCTCTCGGCCCTGTTCCGCGACGCGGCGGCGGCCATCATCCACGCCCGCGCCGGCGAGCTCGGCGACCAGACCCTGCCGGTGCCCGCGGTCACGCTCGAGCGGCCCAAGCAGGCCGCGCACGGCGACCTTGCCTGCAATCTCGCCATGCAGCTCGCCCGGCCGCTGCGCCTGAACCCGCGCGCGCTCGCCGAAGACCTGGTGCGCCGGGTGGCCGAGCGCGATGCCTCCGAAGACGGCGCCGGCCTGATCGCCGGCCTGGAGATCGCCGGGCCGGGCTTCATCAACATCCGGCTGTCGGCCTCGGCGCGGCTTGCGCCGGTGGCTGCCGTGTTGCGCGAGGGCGAGGGCTTCGGCCGCAACCGCCGCGGGCAGGGCCGGCCGGCCCTCGTGGAGTTCGTGTCGGCCAACCCCACCGGGCCGCTGCATGTCGGCCACGGCCGGCAGGGCGCGCTGGGCGACGCGCTCTCGGCGCTGCTCGAAGCCAATGGCTGGGCGGTGAGCCGCGAGTTCTACTACAACGACGCCGGGGCCCAGATCGCCAACCTCGCGCTCTCGGTGCAGGCCCGTGCCCGCGGCATCGAGCCCACCGACGAGCGCTTTCCGGCCGATGGCTACAGGGGCGACTACATCGCCGACATCGCCCGCGACTACCTCGCGCGGCGCACGGTATCGGCCGAGCGCATCGAGCCGGTCACCGCTGCCGGCGATCCCGATGATCTTGATGCGGTACGCCGTTTCGCGGTGGCCTATCTGCGCAACGAGCAGGATCGCGACCTGCGCGCCTTCGGCGTGCGCTTCGACAACTACTTCCTCGAGTCCTCGCTCTACGCCGATGGCCGGGTCGAGGCCGCCGTGGGCCGGCTGGTGGCTGCCGGCAAGACCTTCGAGGAGGGCGGCGCGCTGTGGCTGCGCACCACCGGGTATGGCGACGACAAGGACCGCGTCATGCGCAAGTCCGACGGCGGCTACACCTACTTCGTGCCCGACATCGCCTATCACGTCACCAAGTGGGAACGCGGCTTCGCGCAGGCGATCAATGTCCAGGGCTCCGATCACCACGGCACCATCGCGCGGGTGCGCGCCGGTCTGCAGGCCCTGGGTGCGGGCATCCCCGAGGGCTACCCCGACTATGTGCTGCACAAGATGGTCACCGTCATGCGCGGCGGGGCCGAGGTCAAGATCTCCAAGCGTGCCGGCGGTTATGTCACCCTGCGCGACCTGATCGAGTGGAGCGGCGGCGCCGAATCGCAGGCCGGTGCCGGCCGTGCCGCCGAGGACATCATCGCCCGCGGCCGCGACGCCGTGCGCTTCTTCCTCATCTCGCGCAAGGCCGACAGCGAGTTCGTCTTCGATGTCGACCTGGCCCTGGCCCAGACCGACGAGAACCCGGTCTACTACGTGCAGTACGCTCATGCCCGCATCTGTTCGGTGCTGGCCGCCTCGGCCGAGCGCGGCGGTCCGGGCGAACCCGAGGTGCTGGCCGCGCTGGCCGCATCGGCCGATCCGGTTGCGCTGCTGGCCCCGCTGCAGGGCCCGCGCGAGCTGGCGCTGGCCGCCCGGCTGGCGGGCTTCCCGGCGCTGCTGACGCAGGCCGCCGACGAGCTCTCGCCGCACTCGGTGGCCTTCTACCTCAAGGATTTGGCCGCCGATCTGCACAGTTACTACAATGCCGAGCGGTTTCTCGTCGATGATGCCGCGCTGCGGCTGGCGCGTCTGGCCCTGCTGCTGGCCACCCGGCAGGTGCTTCGCAACGGGCTGGCGCTGATCGGCGTGTCGGCCCCCGAAAGGATGTGATGATCCCCGTTCCTGGCATCGGTCCCCGGGCGCAGCGCGGCGGCACCCTGGCGGGGCTCCTGGTCGGGCTCGTGCTCGGCCTGGCGGTGGCGGTCGCGGTGGCGCTGTTCGTCACCCACGGCTCGCTGCCCTTCGTCAACAAGGTGGGTCGCCCGGGTGATCGCATCGAGCCCAAGGGCGGTGGCGCGCCGCCCGACCCCAACAAGCCGCTGCAGGGCAGGGACCGGACCGTGGTCCCGCCCGCCGACTCGGTGCCCGCCGCCGAAGGCAAGCCGGCCGAGACGAAAGCCGCCGAACCCAGAGCCGACGAACCGAGGGCCGAGGACACCGGCAAGGCGGCCGCCGAGCCGGCCCCCGAGCGCGCGGCCTATCTGCTGCAGGCGGGCTCGTTCAAGACCGTGGACGATGCCGAGGCCCAGCGGGCCCGGCTGGCGCTCCTGGGCTACGAGGCCCGGGTGCTCAGCGCCGATGTCAACGGCCAGACGGTGTACCGGGTGCGTCTCGGGCCGTTCGGCAAGGTCGATGATGTGAACCAGGCCAAGTCCCGGCTGGCCGACAACGGCATCGAATCGGCGGTCATGCGTCAGCGTTGAAGGAGTCAGTCATGTCGATTCATCATCCGGCCACCCGCCGCTTCCTGAAGACCGTCGCCGGCGGTCTTGCCGCCGTGTCGGCCGCGCCGCTGCTCGCCTCCGCGCCGCCGCGCGAGGGTGTCGACTACCGGGTGATCCAGCCCACCCAGCCCACCGACGCTGGCAACAAGCTCGAGGTGCTCGAGTTCTTCTGGTATGGCTGCCCGCACTGCTTCGCGCTGGAGGCCCCGCTCACCGAGTGGCGCCGCAAGCTGCCCGCCGATGTCGCCTTCCGCAAGGTGCATGTGGCCCTCGGCCCCTCGTGGGCGCCGCACCAGCAGCTCTATTACACCCTCGAGGCCATGGGCAAGTCGGCCGAGCTCGACGAGAAGGTCTTCGCGGCCATCCACCTCGAGCGTCAGATGCTCGACAAGCCCGATCGCATGGCCGAGTTCGTGTCCCGTCATGGCGTCGATCGCAAGGCCTTCACCGACACCTTCGAGTCGTTCTCGGTCAAGACCCGCATGCGCAAGGCCACCCAGCAGGCGGGCGCCTGGGGCCTCGACGGCGTGCCCGGCATCGGTGTGAACGGCCGCTACTACACCGCGCCCTCGATGGCGCGGGGCAACACCCAGGCGCTGCAGGTGGTCGATCACCTGCTCGATCTGGAGCGCAAGGCGCGCAAGTAAGCGCCTGCTTACGCCGTGGTTGCGCGCGTCTTCATCACCGGCGCCTCCAGCGGCATCGGCGAGGCCCTGGCCCGCGAATACCGGCGCCGGCATCCGCAGGCCCTGATCGGCCTGTCGGCCCGCCGCCCCGATGAACTCGCGCGGGTGGCGGCCGCCGTGGGCGGGCCGGTGCTCAGCCTGCCGGCCGATGTCGCCGATCGTGCCGCGCTGGCCGACGCCGCGCAGCGCTTCCTCGCGCAGGCCGGTCCGCCCGAGGTGGTGGTGGCCAATGCCGGCATCAGCGCCGGCACGCGCGGCGGCGAGCCCGGCGACGCCGAGGTGGTCGAGCGCATCCTGCGGGTCAATGTGGTCGGTCTGGTCGACACCTTCGCGCCCTTCCTGCCGGCGATGCGCGCGGCGGGCACCGGCCGGCTGGTGGGCATCGCCAGCGTGGCCGGCGTGCGCGGGCTGCCCGGCGCGGGCGGCTACAGCGCCTCCAAGGCCGCGGTGATTGCCTATCTCGAGAGCCTGCGGGTCGAGCTTCGCGGCAGCGGGCTGTCGGTGGTGACCATCGCGCCAGGCTTCATCCGCACGCCCATGACCGCGAGCAACCGCTATCCCATGCCCTTTCTCACCGAGGTCGATGCCTTCGCCACGCAGGCGGTCGACGCCATCGCCGCCGGTCGAGCCTTCGCCGTGCTGCCCTGGCAGATGGCCTGGGTGGCGCGGCTGCTTCGGGTGATGCCGCCGGCGCTCTTTGACCGCGCCTTCGCGCGCGCGCCGCGCAAGGCGAGGCCATGAGGCCGGCCACGGCCGACCCGGCTGCTGGCGCGATGCTGGCGCAGCCCGAGGTCGCGATGCCAGCTGCCCCACGGCTGGCAGAGGCGCTGCCCGTCGATGCGCTTGGCCGGCCGGTGCTGCTCGCCGGCGAGGCGCCGCGCATCGTGTCGCTGGTGCCCTCGATCACCGAGCTGCTGTACGAGCTCGGGCTGGGCGAGCGGGTGGTCGGTCGCACCGGCTTCTGCATCCATCCGGCGCCGGCGGTGCGCGCGGCCACCAAGGTGGGCGGCACCAAGGATGTCGACCTCGACGCGGTGCGCGCGCTCGCGCCCACCCATGTCATCGTGAACATCGACGAGAACCGGCGCGAGGTCTACGAGGCACTGTCGCGCTGGGTGCCGCAGGTGATCGTCACCCATCCCGTCCAGGTCGAGGACAACCTCGGGCTCTATCACCTGCTGGGCACGGTCTTCCATCGTGGCGCCCAGGCGCAGGCCCTGGCGCACGCGCTGCAGGCCGAGCTTGCGGCCTGCGCGCCGCTGGCCGCGGGTCCGGCGCGGCCCGTGCTCTACCTGATCTGGCGCGAGCCCTGGATGACCGTCGGACCCGACACCTATGTGGCCCGCATGCTCGCGCAGGTCGGCCTGCGGGCCGTGGCCCCCGACTCGCCGCGGCGCTATCCCGAGGTCGACCTCGGCGCGCCCGGCATGCATCCCGCGCCCGAGGCGGTGCTGCTCTCCAGCGAGCCCTATCGCTTTCGCGAGCGGCACTGCCGCGAGGTGGCCGCGCTGCCCGGCTGGCAGGGCGTGCCGGTGCGGCTGATCGACGGCGAGATGGTGTCGTGGTACGGGTCGCGGGCCATCCAGGGCCTGCGGTATCTGCGGCAGTGGCGCGAGTCGCTCGAGCAGGCCTTCAGGGACAAGACCGGACCATGAGCGCCCGCGTTCTCATGCTGGCCGTGCTGCTGCTGGCGGGCTGCGCCACCGGCCCGGCGCCCATCCGCACGGTCGAGCCGGGGGGCGCCGCGCGACCGACGCCACGCCCGTCCGCTGGCGCACCCGGCGCACCCGTCACACCCGTCGCGCCTTCGGCGCCGGCCCCTGGCGCGCGCCGCGGCGGTGGCTTCTACCTCGATGACGGCCCGGGTCAGGGCGCGCCCGCCGACCCCGACAGCGTGCCCGATGCCGTGCCGCGCCTGGAGCCGGTCAATCCGCGCAACAGCCGGCCCTACGTGGTGTTCGAGCGCCAGTATGTGCCGATGACCCGGCTGGAGCCCTTTCGCGAGCGTGGCATCGCCAGCTGGTACGGCCGGCGTTATCACGGCCAGTCCACCTCCAGCGGCGAACCCTACGACATGCACGCCATGACGGCGGCGCACACCATCCTGCCCATCCCGAGCTATGCCCGGGTCACCCATCTGGCCAGCGGCCGCAGCGTGGTGGTGCGGATCAATGACCGCGGCCCCTTCCTGCATGGCCGGGTGATCGACCTCTCCTGGACCGCGGCGGCACGGCTGGGCTATGTGCAGGCCGGCAGCGCCGAAGTCGAGGTGGAGCTCATCCACGATCCCGAGGCCTTCCGCGCCGCCGGACCGCGGCCCGCGCCGGCGGCCTCGTTGCCTCCCGCGGGGGTGACGCCTGCGCCCATGCCCGCGCCCGTTGCGGCATCGCCATCCCCGTCATCCCCGTCATCACCGCCCGTCGCGCCCGTCCAGCCTGCGGCCCAGACGCCCGCCCGCCTCACCATCGAGACGCTGATTGTCCAGACCGGTGGCGCAAGCGCGACCGCGATGCTTGCCGCGCCTGCGGCGCCAACCCCCGCGCCAGGCACCGCGTCAGGCACCGCGCCACCCCCCGCGCCGACCCCCGCGCCAGGCACCGCCGCCTCGGTGACCGTTGCCCCGGGCATCTGGCTGCAGCTCGGCGCCTTCTCGCAGCAGGAGCGCGCGCTCGCAGCGCGCGAGCGGGCCGCGTCGCTGCTGGGGCTGCCCCCCGTGCAGCTGCCCCTGCAGCCGGCGGGTGCGCTCTGGCGGGTGCTTGCCGGCCCCTATGCCAGCCGCGGCGACGCGGTCAGCGCCGCCGAGCGGCTGCGCCAGGGCACCGACCTGCAGCCCATCCCGATCACGGTGGGTCCCTGAGCGGCAGGCTCAGCGCCAGCCGATAGAGCGCTTCGCGCGGGGCGCCGCTGATCTCGTGCGCGAGCCGTGCCGCGCGTGCCGGCGGCAGTTCGGCGGCCAGCAGCGTCAGCAGCCGGCGGACCTGCGCGTCGATGGCGCCGGCCCCGGGCTCCGCGGCGGCCGCATCGGCCGCCGGCGCCTGCGCCAGCGCGAGCACGAACTCGCCGCGCTGGCGGTGCGGCCCGGCCGTGAGCCAGGCCGGCGCCTGGAACAGCGGCATGACCGCGATCTCCTCGTGCAGCTTGGTGAGTTCGCGGCCGATGACCAGGCCGCGCTGTCCGCCGTAGTGCGCGAGCAGGTCGTCCACCAGTTCGACGATGCGGTGCGGCGCTTCGTAGAGCACCAGCGCCGCGCCCACGGCATCGGCCGCGGCGGCCAGCGCCGTGAGCCGCTCGCGGCGCGCGCGGGCGCGGCTGGGCAGGAAGCCCTCGAAGAGCACCGGCCCGTCGGCCAGGCCCGCCGCCGAGAGCAGCGTGATGACCGCGCTGGGCCCGGGCACCGGCACCACCGGATGGCCGGCCGCGCGCACCGCGGCCACCACCCGCGCACCGGGATCGCTGATGGCAGGCGTGCCGGCATCGCTCACCAGCGCCACCGAGCGGCCCTGCGCGAGCAGGGCGATGATCGCCTCGGCGGCCTGCGCCTCGTTGTGGGCGCGCGCGCCGATCAGCCGCGCCGATGACCCGACATGGGCCAGCAGCACCCGGGTGACACGGGTGTCTTCGGCGGCCACCACATCGACCTCGCACAGCACCTGCGCGGCCCTCGGGCTTAGGTCTGACAGGTGACCGATCGGTGTTGCCACCACATACAATCCGGGCGCCATGGCCAAGCCTTCCAGGTATGTCGCGGTCTCGCCGGCGCAACGCGCCGGCAGCCTGGCCGAGGCGCAGGCCCTCGATTATCTCCGCTCCCGCGGGCTGCGCCTGATCGAGGCCAATGTCCGGCTGCGTTGCGGCGAGATCGATCTCATCATGGCCCACCAGGGGCACTGCGTCTTCGTCGAAGTGCGCCAGCGCAGCAGCGCGCGCTTTGGCGGTGCGGCCGCCAGCGTCGGCGCCCGCAAGCAGGCCCGGGTGCGCGCCGCTGCGCAGGCCTGGCTGCAGCATCGGCTCGGGGCACGGCCCTGGCCTGCGCTGCGCTTTGATGTGGTGGCCATCGAGGGGAACCATCTTCACTGGTTGCCCGGGGCGTTCTGACACGGCCCGTCGCTATAATCCGGTCATGAGTCTCGCCGCGCGCATTGCCGCCCACTTCGAAGACAGCGCCCGGCTCAAGCTTGCCTGCGTCGAGGCCCTTTCCGGCCCGATCGCCCGCGCGGTGGAGCTGGCAGTGGCCGCCCTGGCCGCCGATCGCAAGCTCATGGCCTGCGGCAATGGCGGTTCCGCAGCCGATGCCCAGCACCTGGCCGCCGAACTGGTCGGCCGCTTCGAACGCGAGCGTCCCGAACTGGCTGCCATCGCGCTCACCACCGATTCCTCCATCCTCACCGCGGTGGCCAACGACTACCGCTTCGACGAGGTCTTCGCCCGCCAGGTGCGCGCGCTGGGGCAGGCCGGTGATGTGCTCGTGGCCATCTCCACCAGCGGCAACTCGGCCAACGTGCTGGCCGCGGTGCAGGCGGCACGCGAGCGCGGCATCTCCGTGATCGCGCTCACCGGGCGTGGCGGTGGTCGCATGGCCGCCCTGCTGGGCGAGCACGATGTGCATCTGTGCGTGCCGCACGAGCGCACCATGCGCATCCAGGAGGTGCATCTGCTCATCGTTCATTGCCTGTGTGACGGCATCGACGCCGCGCTGCTCGGCGATGATGGCAACCCGTCCTGACCGTTTCGCCGTGCCGGGCCCGTCGTCCCGGGCCGTGCCCTGAATCCGCCTCCGGAGACCCCGCCATGAACCGACCCCTCACCCGCTCCCGTTCCGCTGCGCACGGTCGCGTGCCGCGTCGCGCCGCTGCCCTGATCGCCTCGGTGTGCGCCGCCGGTCTGCTCGCCGGCTGCATGCCCCTGGCCATCACCGGCATGGCCACCGGCGCGCTGGTGGCTTCCGATCGCCGCACCCTGGGTGCGCAGACCGAAGACCAGGGCATCGAGCTCAAGGGCAACACCGCGCTCGCCGAGAAGCTGCCGGCCGCCAAGGGCGTGTCCATCACCAGCTACAACCGCAAGGTCCTGCTGACCGGCCAGGTGCCTGATGCCGACACCAAGGCGCGCGCTGCCCGCCTCGTGGGCGAGCTGCCCAATGTGCGCAGCGTGCAGAACGAGATCACCGTAGCCGCGCGCACCGGCGTGGGCTCCTATGCCAGCGATGTCGGCCTGACCACCCGCGTGAAGACCGCCATGATCGGCGTGAAGGATCTGCCCGCCGACAATGTCAAGGTGGTGACCGAGGCCGGCGTGGTGTACCTGATGGGCCTGGTGTCGCGCGCTGAAGGCGATCTTGCCGCGAAGACCGCCGCCCGGGTCTCGGGCGTGACTCGGGTGGTGACGGTCTTCGAATACCTGCCCTGAGCCGGCTCAGTCCGGGTGGATGCCGGTGGCCACCAGGAAACGCGACACCATGTTGTAGGCGGCCACCACCGCCACCAGCTCCACGGTCTGGCGCTCGTCCAGATGCGCCCGCACCTTCCCGAAGGTGTCGTCGGCCACCTGCACCGAGCGGGTCATCTCGATCACCAGACCCAGCGCGGCGCGTTCGCGTTCGCCGAACAGCGCGGCGTCGGCACGGGCTGCCTCGGGGTTGCGCAGGGCCTGGGCCTGCGCCGGCGTGCCGCCGGCCTTCAGGAAAAGCGGCGCGTGCTGCACGAACTCGTACTCGGCCCCGTTGATCACCGCCACCACGCACATCGCCAGCTCGCGCAGCATCGGATCGACGACCAGCCCGGTGCGCACCGCGCCGAGAAAGGTGTTCCAGCCCGCGGCCAGCGGCGGGCTGTGCAGCAGCATGCGATCCAGCGCGATCAGTTCGCCGCCGCGACGCGCGCGGATGGCATCGACCACCGGGGCCGGTTCGGCGAGATCGGCGGGCACATAGGGGATGCGGGGCATGCGGGACTTTCTGCGTTGCGGTTCCGGTTGACGGGGCGGCGTCGCGGGCCGGGCCGGCTGACTCAGGGCGCCCAGCCGCCCGAGAAGGAGATCGCCTGGCCGGCGAAGAAGTTGACCTCGCTGCTGGCCAGGAACACCGCGAACAGCGCGTCTTCCTGGGGCGTGGCCAGGCGGCCGGCCGGCACCTCGCGGGCGAGCCGCGCCTGGAAGGCGGGCAGGGCCTGCACCTCGGGTCCGTAGTACATCGGGTTCTCGACGAAGTTCTGCGCGATCAGGTTCACCTGCACATTGCGCGGCGCGACCTCCACGCCCACCGCCCGCACGAAGGAGGCCTGCGCGCCGCGTGCCGAGGCGTAGGTGGCGGTGCGCTTCTGGCCGCGCAGCGCGGTGGCGCTGCCCATCACCACGATCTTGCCGGCGCGCCGTTCGAGCATCTGCGGCAGCGCACCGCGGCACAGACCGGGCAGCGGATCGACGATGTGGGCGAACACATGGCGGAACTCGGCATCGCTGATCTGATCGGCCGTGGTGGAGGGGGCGGGCACACCGAGGTTGGCGATGACCACGTCGACCTGACCCGCCTCGCGCACCGCGGCTTCACCTGCCGCGCCCGAGTCCATGGGGCGCTGGTCGGCGATGACCACCGCGCCATGGGCGGCGAAGGTCTCGCACAGCACCGGACCCATGAATTCCGCAGCCAGGGTGATGAGCACCCGCTTGCCGGCCAGGCTGTCGCCGATTCTGGTCATGTGACTGTCTCCGGGAGGTGGAGCGCGCAGTATCGCATCGCGGGTTGGGTGCTTCTAGGCTGTGGCAGACTTTCGAGATGCCCGCCTCACCCATGACCGATGCTGTCGACGCCGCAGCGCCGGTGCCCCTGTACCTGATCTCGCCTTCCAGCGCGGTGCCGGCCGATGCGCCGCTGCAGCGCAGCCTGGCGGCGCTGCGCGCCGCCGGCTTCAGCCCGGTGCTCGATCGCGGCGCGCTGCGCACCCACCAGCGCTTTGCGGGCACCGACGCCCAGCGCGCAGCCGCGTTCGGTCGTGCGGCAGCGCAGTCGGCGCGTGCGGTGATGATCACCCGCGGCGGCTATGGCCTCACCCGGCTGCTGCCGCTGCTCGACTTCGCCGCGCTGGCCCGCGCCGACAAGCAGTGGATCGGCTACTCGGACTTCACCGCCTTCCAGCTCGCCATGCTGGCGCGCGCTGGCGCCGTCACCTGGACCGGGCCGGCGCTGCTCGATGACTTCGCCGTGCCCGAGGGCACCGAGCCCGACGAGACCACCGTGGGCGCGCTGCACGATGCTCTTGCCGGCCGCGCCGAGCTGCTCGGCTTTCGTGCGGCCGGGGCCAGCGGCGTGGATGTGCGCGGCACGCTCTGGGGCGGCAACCTCAGTCTGGTCTGCGCGCTGCTGGGCACGCCGTGGTTTCCGCAGGTGCGCGGCGGCATCCTGTTCCTGGAGGAGGTCAGCGAGCATCCTTACCGGGTGGAACGCATGCTCGGTCAGCTGCTGCAGGCCGGGGTGCTCGATGCCCAGGCGGCGGTGCTGATCGGCCATGTCAACCGCTACACGCTCGTGCCGCGCGATGCCGGCTTCGACATGCCGGCCGTGCTGCGCCGGCTGCGCGGTCTGACCCGCACGCCCATCCTCACCGGCCTGCCGGTGGGCCACGCCAGTCCCAAGCTCACCCTGCCCCACGGTGCCACCGTCGGCCTGGCCACCGAAGGTCGTCAGGCCTGGCTGGTGATGCCCGGCCACTGATCCGGCCACGGGCCAGGCCCGCACGGGTCGCCGCCTGGCCGCGCCTCATTCACCCGAACTCGTCGCCATCCATGAACTCCGCTCCTGCCGCCGACTCCGTCATCCATCCCGAGCCGCTGTGGCGGCCCGGCACCGAGCGCATCGCCCGTGCCGGCATCACCCGTTACCGCGCCTGGCTGGCACGCGAGCGCGGGCTGCACTTTGCCGACTACGAGTCGCTCTGGCAGTGGTCGGTCGATGACATGGAGGGCTTCTGGGCCAGCCTGTGGGATTTTGCCGGCGTGATCTCGCACAGCCCGTACACCCGGGTGCTGGCCGAACGCGAGATGCCGCACGCCCGGTGGTTCCCGGGGGCTACCCTGAACTACGCCGAGCACATGCTTGCCCACGCCCGCCGGGCCGACGCCCACACCCGGCTGGCGCTGGTGTTCCAGTCCGAGCTGCGCCCGCGCACCGAGATCACCTGGGCGCAGCTCGCCGCGAGCGTCGGCGCCCTCACCGCCACCCTCGCCGGGCTTGGTGTGAACCGTGGCGACCGGGTGGTCGGTTACCTGCCCAACATCCCCGAGTCGGCGGTGTCGATGCTCGCGGCCACCAGCCTGGGTGCGATCTGGTCGGGCTGCTCGCCCGACATGGGCCCCACCAGCGTGCTCGACCGCTTCCGCCAGATCGAGCCGGTGGTGCTGATTGCCGTGGACGGCTACCGCTACGGCGGCAAGGACTTCGACCGGCGTGACACCCTGAACGACATCGTGGCGCAGTTGCCGAGCGTGCGCGCGGTGATCCTGGTGCCGGCACTGCAGCCCGATGCGGTGCCGCCGGCGATCGAGCCGGCCGATCAGCCCGGCCGGCGGGTGCCGGTGCACGCCTGGGCGCAGGCGCTGGCGCAGCCGGCCGCGCCACGCTTCGAGGCGCTTCCCTTCGATCACCCGCTGTGGATCGTCTACTCCTCGGGCACCACCGGCATGCCCAAGCCGATCGTGCACGGCCATGGCGGCACCGTGCTCGAGACCCTGAAGAGCTGTCTGATGCACCTCGATGTCGGCGAGGACGACCGTTTCTTCTGGTACTCGTCCACCAACTGGATCATGTGGAACCTGTGGGTGTCCACCCTGATGGCCGGCTGCACCGCGATCCAGTTCGACGGCAACCCCGGCCACCCCGACATCGGCACCCTGTGGCGGCTCGCCGAGCGCGAACGGATCAGCTTCTTCGGCGTGAGCCCGGCCTTCATCTCGCTCACCATGAAGGCCGGTTTCTCGCCGCGCCAGCACGGCGATCTGTCGGCCATGCGCAGCCTGGGCGCCACCGGGTCGCCGCTGACCGAGGAGGCCTACCAGTGGGTCTACCGTGAGGTGGGCGCCGATCTGATGCTGGCCTCGATCTCCGGCGGCACCGATCCCGGCGCGGCCTTCCTCACCGCCTGCCCGATCCTGCCGATCCGCGCCGGCGAGATGCAGTGCCGCGGCCTGGGCATCGATCTGCATGCCTATGGCGATGACGGCCGGCCGCGCATCGGCGAGGTGGGCGAACTGGTGTGCGCGAAGCCCATGCCCTCGATGCCGCTCTGCTTCTGGAACGATCCCGACGGCCGCCGCTACTTCGAGAGCTACTTCGACACCTTCCCGGGTCCGCCGAATGTCTGGCGACACGGCGACTGGCTTCGGCTGGTGCGCCGGCCCGAGTCGGTCACCGGCCTGGTCTACGGCCGATCCGACTCCACCATCAACCGCCACGGCATCCGCATGGGCACGAGCGAGCTCTATCGCGTGGTGGAGGACTTCGACGCGGTGATCGATTCGCTGGTGATCGACCTGGAGTACCTCGGCCGCGAGTCCTACATGGCGCTGTTCGTCGTGTTGCGCGAGCCGGCGCCCGAGGTGCCTGCCGAGCTGAAGGCGGCGCTCCTGGCGGCGATCCGCACCCGGTTGTCGGCGCGCCATGTGCCCAACGATGTCTTCGCGATCCCGGAAGTGCCGCGCACCATCTCCGGCAAGAAGATGGAGGTCCCGGTCAAGCGCATCCTTCTCGGGCAGGCCGCCGAGCGGGTGGCCAACCGCGACGCCATGGCCAACCCCGGCAGCATCGACTGGTTCGTCGCCTTCGCACGCGCCCGGCAGGCGACCGAGCCAGGCTGAACCGGGCCGCCCGCGGGTTGCTCGGGCATTGCGCCCCGCGCTCGGACAATCGGTACCATCCGCCCGGTCGGGGCAGGGGCTTGTCTTCCCGCCTCCGTTCCTTTCCCCTTTCCGAGAGTGCGATGGGTTGCTTGCGCCGTGGGCTGGCTATTGGCCCGGCTGTCCTTGCCCTGATCCTGGGTCTTTGCGCGTCGCCGATCCTGGCCGGTGAGCAGGGCGACCGCGCGGTTGCCGCCGTGCGGCGGCTGGTTGCCGAGGGGCAGCTGCGCCCCGACACCGTGCTGCGGCTGCGCGCCAAGCAGGGCAATGTGGTCTCGATCCTGGGCCGTGACTATGCGCTGCAGCAGGAATGGGAACGCAAGACCGGGATCGCGATCGATGTCGGCATCATGCCGCAGCTCGACTCCCTGGCCTTCATCCGGCGCGCCACCGATGTCGACCTGACCATCGCCCGCAACCACGAGTTCGCCGATCTGCTGCACGCCGGTCTGATCGCCGACCTCGGCCCCTTGCTCGAGCGCTTCGGTTTCCGGCTGGCAGAAGGCGGTGCGGATGGCTTCCTGCGTCTGCCCCAGCAGAGCCTGGCCGATGGCAAGGTGGTGGCGATTCCGGCCGATTTCGATGCCGCGCTGCTGTTCCTGCGCCGTGATCTGCTCGAGGACCCGGTGCAGCGCGCCCGCTTCCGCGAGCGCCACGGTCGTGATCTGCGTGCTCCGCGCACCTGGCAGGAGTACCAGGAGCTCGTCGCCTTCTTCCACCGACCCGCCGAGGGCCTGTACGGCACCGCCGAGTCGCGCGAGCCGCTCACCGGCTGGATGTACTGGCTGCCGCGCTATCTGTCGGCGGCCGCGCCGGTGCAGCACCTGTTCGACGAGCGGATGCGTCCGCTGATCAGCTCGCCGGCCGGGGTGGCTGCCACCGAGAGCTACGCGGCCACGGTGGCCTACTCGCCGCCGCAGGTGCTTGAAGACGGCAAGGACTACAGCTACACGCTGCCGTTCTTCGTGCGCGGTCAGGCCTTCGCCATCATCCTCACCGCCGGGGTCGCCAAGTTCGCCAACGCCAGTGAGACGCCGGTGCGCGGCCGGTTCATCGCGGCGCCGATCCCCGGTCGCATGGTCGGCGGGCAGCTGGTGCGGCGCACCCAGCTGATCTACGGCAACAATCTGGTGGTGCCCGCCAACGCGCCCAACAAGGCGCTGGCCCTGCTGTTCGCGATGTGGCTCACCGATCCCGACAACTCCAGCCGCTCGGTGCTGGCGCAGGGCATCACCGATCCCTACCGCGTCAACCACCTCGATGACGAGCGGATCCGCGCCGCCTACACGCCGCAGGTGATCGACCTGATCCGCAGCGAGCTGCCGGTGATGTCGCCTTCGGGCATCGGCCTGCCGGGCGACGCCGAGTACATCGCTGCGCTGAACCGGAACATCTGGCAGGTGGCTGCCGGCCGGCTCGGGGCCCGGGAGGCGATGGAGCGCACGGCGCGCGAGTGGGATCAGATCACCGACCGTATCGGGCGAGCAGCCCAGATCGAGCGCTGGCGGTTGCAGCGCAGCCTGTACCCCGCCGCGACCGATGCCCGCCCCTGAGAGCGGCGCGTCCGGCGGGCCGGTCACCCCGGCCGCGTCGGCGTCGGTCCCCGCGCAGACGACGCCATCATCGGCGCCGACCGCCGCGACGGCGACCCGGCGCCTGACGCTGCGCGCCAAGCTGCTCGGCGGCTTCATCGGCTTCGTGCTGCTGGTGCTGGGCAACCTGCTGGTCGGCGACCATGTCATGCGGGCCGCCGCCTCGCGGCTGGATGCCGCCACCAACGACCAGGTCAGGCCGCTGGTGCGGCTCAACCGCCTGCAGGCCCAGGTCAGCCGCATCCGCGTGCTGGAGGCCGACACGCCGCTGCTCACCGACCTGTTTGCGGTCTCCGACCAGCTGGCCATCCTGGAGGCCGAGATCGGCGCCTTCGATGCCGATCTGGCCGGCTTTCTCGCCGAGCTGCGTCGCGCCGACCCGGCCGAGGCCGCCCAGATCGGACAGGCCTGGGCGCGCTACCGCACTGACCTGGACGCGGTGATCCGCGCCGGCAAGGCGATGAACATGGAGCAGGTCAGGTCAACCGCCACCTTCGAGTCGGCCGAGCGCTTCAAGACCATCTCGCGCCAGCTCAAGCGTCTGGCCGATGGCGCCGAAGCCCGCGCCGATGCCCTGATCTCCCAGGCTGCCGGCGAGCAGACCCGCGAGCGTCTGGCCTTCATCGGCGTCTCGGTACTGGGTCTGACGGCGCTCGCGGTCTGGGTCGCGTTGCTGTCGCGCTCGGTGACCAACCGGGTGAGCCGGCTGCGCGATGCCGCGCTGAAGGTGGCCGAGGGCGAGGAGCGCCAGCCGCTGCGGACCTCCGGCAATGACGAGCTCACCGACCTGGGGCTCGCCTTCAATGCCATGCAGGACAAGGTTCAGGCCCGCGAGATCGCACTGCGCGCAGCGCATGACGAGCTCGACTCGCGGGTGATCGAGCGCACCCGTGAACTCGATCAGGCGAACCGGCAGCTGCGCCGCGAGATCGACGAGCGCCGCCGGGTCGAGGATCTGCTCAAGCGCCAGGCCACCACCGACACCCTCACCGGCCTGCCCAACCGGGTGCTGGTCATGGACCGGCTCGTGCAGGCGCTCGCCCAGGCCCGGCGCGACAGCACCCATGTGCTGGTGATCTTCGTCGACCTGGATGACTTCAAGAAGGTCAACGACTCCCTGGGCCACGCCGCTGGCGACGCCCTGCTGATGCAGGCTGCGCAGCGCCTGAGCGGCGCAGTGCGGGCCACCGACACCGTGGCCCGCCTTGGTGGCGACGAGTTCCTGGTGGTGATCGGCGGGATCCCCGTGGGTGATGCGCTGGAACCCTTCGGCGAGGCGCTGCTTTCGGCCTTCCTGCCGCCCTTCGATGTCGGAGACGGCGATACCGTGGTCACGCCGAGCATGGGCTTTGCCCTGTACCCGGATGACGGCGACGAGGCGAGCCTGCTGCTGCGAAACGCCGACCTCGCCATGTACGAGGCCAAGCGGGCCGGGCGCAACACCTGGCGGCACTTCCGCCAGCAGGTCCACGAGAGCTCGGTGCGCCGTCTGGCCATGGAGCGGCGGCTGCGTCAGGCGCTGCCCAGGGCCGAGCTGCGGCTGGAGTACCAGGCGCTGGTGCGCGCCGATGATGGCCGGCTGGCCGGTGTCGAGGCGCTGCTGCGCTGGGACTGTCCGGAGGAGGGACTGGTGCCGCCAGGCCGCTTCATCCAGGTGGCCGAGCGCACCGGACTGATCATCGAGATCGGCGACTGGGTCATCCGCGAGGCCTGCGCGCGCCTGAGCCGCTGGCGCAGCCAGGGTGCCGCGGATCTGTGGATGTCGGTCAATGTGTCGCCGCGCCAGCTCGCCGGCGGCCGGTTGCTGGAGACGCTGCGCGCCAGCCTCGAGGCTCACCGGCTGCCCGGCGCCAGCCTGCAGATCGAGATGACCGAGAGCTCGCTGATCCGCAATCCCGGCGAGGCGCTGCAGGCGCTCGAGGCGATCAGCGCCCTGGGCGTGCGCCTGGCGATGGATGACTTCGGCACCGGCTATTCGTCGCTGTCGTACCTGAAGCGCTATCCGTTCACCAGCCTGAAGATCGACCGTTCCTTCGTGCGCAACCTCGAGCATGATCCGAGCGATCTCGCGCTGGTGACCGCCGCGGTGCGCATGGGCAAGGGCCTCGGCCTGTCGGTGGTCGCCGAGGGCGTGGAGACCGACAGCCAGCGCCGTCTGCTGGCCGAGCAGGACTGCGACCTGCTGCAGGGATTCCTGTTCAGCCGGCCCGAGCCGGCCGAGAGCTTCGCCGTCTCCTGGCTCAAGCCCCCGCCGGTTTCGCTGCCGGCCTGAGCGGCGCCCGGGGTACGGATCCGGCTGCGTAGAATGCGCCGGCCCGTCAACCAGTCTTCAGGAGATTCCCATGATTCGCAGAGCAGCGATCGTCTCGCCGGTGCGCACCGGCATCGGCGCCTTCGGTGGCGGTCTGCGCGACGCCTCGGTCGAGCATCTCGGCGCCACGGTGGCGCGCGCCGTGGTCGAGCGCAGCGGCGTCGATCCGGCGCTGATCGAGGACATGGTCTTCGCGCAGTCCTACGCCAACAGCGAGACGCCGTGCGTGGGCCGCTGGATCGCGCTGCAGGCGGGCTTCCCGATCGAGGTCCCCGGCATGCAGCTCGACCGCCGCTGCGGTGGCGGCCTGCAGGCGATCGCCACCGCCGCCATGATGATCCAGAGCGGCGCCGCCGATGTGGTCATGGCCGGCGGCGTCGAGAGCATGAGCAACATCGAGTACTACACCACCAGCATGCGCTGGGGTTCGCGTTCGGGTTCGGTCAATCTCTACGACCGGCTCGACCGCGGCCGCGAGCGCTCGCAGCCCGAGCACCGCTTCGGCCGCATCTCCGGCATGATCGAGACCGCCGAGAATCTTGCCAAGCAGTACGCGATCCCGCGCGACGAGGCCGACGCCTTCTCGGCGCGCAGCCACCAGCGCGCCGCCGCCGCCTGGGCCGAGGGCCGCTTCGCCGACGAGGTGGTGCCGGTGATGGTGCCGCAGCGCAAGGGCGATCCGGTCGCCTTCGCGCGCGACGAGGGCATCCGCGCCGACACCACCGCCGAGTCGCTCGGCAGGCTGCGCGCGGTGATGAAGGACGGCACGGTCACCGCCGGCAATGCCAGCCAGCAGAACGATGCCGCTGCAGCCTGCCTGGTGGTCGCCGAGGACCGCCTCGAGGCGCTTGGCCTCAAGCCGATCGCCTTTCTCACCGGTTGGGCGGCGGCGGGCTGCGAGCCGGGCTGCATGGGCATCGGTCCGGTGCCGGCGGTGCGCAAGCTGTTCGGCAAGACCGGCCTGTCCTTCGACGACATGGGGCTGGTCGAGCTCAACGAGGCCTTCGCCGCGCAGGTGCTGGCGGTGCTCAAGGGCTGGGGCTGGAACGATCCCGATCGGCTCAATGTCAACGGTTCGGGCATCTCGCTGGGTCATCCCATCGCCGCCACCGGCGCGCGGATCATGACCTCGCTGCTGCACGAGATGCAGCGCCGCCAGGTGCGCTACGGGCTGGAGACGATGTGCGTGGGCGGCGGCCAGGGCGTGGCCGCGATCTTCGAGCGCGCCTGACTCAGCGCAGCGCCTGCCGGGCCGCGCCCAGCGCGGCCCACTGTTCGGGGTCATGCCCGAAGAGCAGGGTGGTGCCGGCCTGCTCGCCCATGCGGCGCAGGCGGTGCATCGACTCGCGCATCTGCGCCGCGTCGGCCACCACCGAGGGCAGCAGGTCACGCGCCATGTGCTCTGCCGAGTAGCAGGCATCGGCGGTGAGCACGAAGCGCGAATCCTTCGCCACCTGCACCACCAGCGACTGATGGCCGGGGGTGTGGCCGGGCGTGGGCACCAGCAGCACGCTGCCGTCGCCGAAGACATCATGCTCGCCGTCGATCAGCCGCCAGTTCAGCGGCAGGTTCCACAGCCGCTCGTCATAGCGGCTGCCCGGCGCGCGGGCGGCCTCCATCTCGGCGCGCTGCACCAGGATCTGCGAGCGCGGAAACCAGCGGTTGCAGCCGCAGTGGTCGAAGTGCAGATGCGAGTTGGCCACGAAGCTGATGTCCTCGGGCTTCAGGCCCATCAGGCCGAGCTGCCCGGGCGCGGTCTCGTCGGCGGCGCCCGCCAGCGTGAAGGTGCTGGCCAGCCGCTTGCCGAGCACGCCCACCGGATCGTCGGCGGCCTCGCAGGCCACGCCGGTGTCGAAGAGCAGCGTGCCTTTCGGGTGGATGACCAGGAAGCCGGGCACCGGTACGGTGGTGCGCACGCCGGGCGCGGCGTCGGGGAAGAACACGCTGCGATCGAAGGCCAGGCGGCCGCAGCACAGGGGATGAAGGGCGGGCATGGTCGGTCTCCGTTCGATGGGCCACGATGCCACAATCGCGGCTTTCCATTCCAGCCTGCGTTCCGCGGGCTGACCAGGAGTCCGTGATGTCCTATCGCTACCAGACCCTCGCCGTCTCGATCGAGGCGCGGGTGATGACTGTTCGCCTGAACCGTCCCGACAAGCTCAATGCCTTCACGGTCGAGATGGCCAACGAGCTGGTCGATCTGTTCACCCGGGTCAATGACGACGACGAGGCCGGCGCGGTGGTGGTCACCGGCGAGGGCCGCGCCTTCTGCGCCGGCATGGACCTCTCCCGCGAGGGCAATGTCTTCGGTCTGGACGAGTCGCTCGAGCCCACCCTGCGCGACCTGCGCGAACGGCCCGAGGATCCGGCCATCCTCAACGGCGTGCGCGACACCGGCGGGCGGGTCACGCTGGCGATCCATGCCTGCCGCAAGCCGGTGATTGCGGCCATCAACGGCGCGGCGGTGGGCATCGGCGCCACCATGACCCTGGCGATGGACATCCGTCTGGCCGCCGACACCGCGAAGATCGGCTTCGTGTTCGGCAAGCTGGGCATCGTGCCCGAAGCCTGCTCGAGCTTCTTCCTGCCGCGGCTGGTGGGCCTGCAGCGCGCGCTCGACTGGGTGTATTCGGCGCGCATCCTGGGCGCCCAGGAGGTGCTCGATGCCGGCCTGGTGCTGGCGGTGCATCCGGCGGCCGACCTGCTGGCACAGGCGCAGCGCCTGGCCACCAGCTATGTGCACGAGCGCTCGCCGGTGTCGGTAGCCCTGATGCGCCAGATGATGTTGCGCAACAGCGCGGCCGATTCGCCGCTGCAGGCCCACCAGGTGGACTCGCTGGCGATGTTCTACACCAGCCGCGCCGACGGCCATGAGGGCGTGCGCGCCTTCCTCGAGAAGCGCCCCGCGCAATTCACGGCCAGGGCCTCCACCGACATGCCGCCGTTCTATCCCTGGTGAGCCTGGCGTTGCGGCCGCCGG
>NZ_CEXFHW010000046.1:0-21969 GCF_982640115.1 Quisquiliibacterium sp.
GCGCGCGGCGCCGCGCGCGCCTTCATCCAGGACATGCCCGGCGATGTCCGGGCCGGCATCGTCGCCTTCGCCGGCACCGCCACGCTGGCGCAGCGCCCCACCTCGCGACGCGAGGATCTGCTCGCCACGGTCGACCGGCTCGAGATGCAGCGCGGCACCGCCACCGGCAATGCACTGGTGGTCGCGCTGGCCACGCTGTTCCCCGATCACGGCCTCGACCTGGAGGCCATGCAGTTCGGCGGTGCGCGCCCCGGCGCCGAGCGCCCCCCCGCGGCCAGGCCCTTCAAGGCGGTGGAGCCGGGCTCGCATCCTTCGGCGGCGATCATCCTGCTCAGCGACGGCCGACGCACCACCGGGGTCGATCCGATCGCCGCGGCGCGCCTTGCCGCCGAGCGCGGCGTGCGGGTGTACACCGTGGGCATCGGCACGGTGCAGGGCGGCGAGGTCGACTTCGGCGGCATGTCGATGTACATGCGCCTGGACGAGGAGGCGCTCAAGACCATCGCCGGCATGACCGCCGGCGAGTACCGGTATGCGGCCACCGCCGAGGATCTTCGCAAGGTCTACCAGGGACTGAGCTCGCGGCTGGTGCTCGAACGCCGCCACACCGAACTCAGCTTTGCCTTGGCAGGGCTCGCGGCGCTGCTGGCCAGCGCCTCGGCCGGGTTGTCGCTGTGGCGACGAGGACGGGTGTTCTGAGCCGGGGACCGGCGGATCAGACGCGGCCGCACGGCGCCGGGTACCCGCGCACCCGCGCCTGCGGTCAGCGCGCTCAGCGGGTCCGGGTGCGCACCAGGCTCACCCGGTGGGCCTGCAGCCCCTCGGCCGCCGCCTCGACGATGAATCTCACCGCCATGCCGGGCGCCACGCGTTCGAAGTCACCGTTGGCCAGGCTGGCGCGCCCGAAGTAGTACTCGCCGCCCTGCGCGGTGCGGATGAAGCCGAAGCCGCCCTCGGCATCGAGACGGTCGATCACCCCATCGAGCCGCTCGGGATGGGTCTTCAGCTCGCCGCGCTGCTGTCGCACGGCCTCGTCGAGCCTTCGGCGCATGTCGTCGAAGGCATCGCGCAGCGCGACATAGGCATCCTCGTCGGCCACCCGGTCGACCACCAGCTCGCGCCCCGGCAGGGTGAGGTCGATGCGCACGCTGACCGGCCGGCCCTGCCGGCTGTGCTTCTGGGCCAGCTCGAGCGCCACCCGGCAGGCCGAGATGTCGGGGGCAAGGCGCTCGAGTCGTGCCGCGCGGGACCGTACCGCCGCCTCGAGGGCCTCGGAACGGTCCATGCCGAGAAACTGGATCTGCAGAGGCAATCGCATGGGGCGCAACTCCACGGTGGAAACACGGGCAGCCGGGCGGGCCGGCGCCTCGGGCAGGTTCTCGAGGATCAGACGGGCGAGCGACTCGAGCTCGGCACTGCACAGCGCGAAGACATCGCCCACGGCCACGGCGCCGGTCGGACGCCCGGCGCGGTCGACCACCGGGGCCAGCAGCGGCTCGTCGGGCGCGGACAGCGGCATGCTCAGCCTCCGGCCGCGAAGAGCTGCGCCTGCGGCGACGGCACGGTGACCGACGGCACCAGCGCCGCCCGGATCGCGTCATCGACATGGTCGAGCCAGACCAGCACCAGATCGGCACGGCTGGCCGCGGGCACATCGACCAGATCCTTGCGGTTGCGCGCCGGCAGCAGCACCGTGGCGATGCCGGCCCGGCGCGCGGCGAGCACCTTCTCCTTGATGCCGCCCACCGGCAGCACCAGACCGCGCAGGCTGATCTCGCCGGTCATGGCCACATCGTGCCGCGCGGCCCGGCCGGTGAAGAGCGAGGCCAGCGCGATGAACATCGCCACCCCGGCGCTCGGGCCGTCCTTGGGAATGGCGCCGGCCGGCACATGCAGATGGACATCGACGCCGTCGAAGGCCAGCGCCGACAGCCCGAGCGCGGGCGCGCTGGACTTCACCAGCGTGAGCGCCGCCTGGGCGCTCTCCTTCATGACGCTGCCGAGCTGGCCGGTGAGGATGAGACGCCCCTCGCCAGCCATCCGGGTGGCCTCGACGAACAGGATGTCGCCACCCGCCGGCGTCCAGGCCAGACCGGTGGCCACGCCCGGCAGGCCGCTGCGCAGCGCGGTCTCGTGTTCGAAGCGGGCCGGCCCGAGGATGTCGGCCAGCGCGGCGGCATCGACCGTCGAGTCGCTGGCATCGCCCTGCGCCACGCGGGTGGCGGCATGTCGCATCACCCGGCCGATCTCGCGCTCGAGCTGTCGCACCCCGGCCTCCCGGGTGTAGTGCGACACCAGCAGCGCCAGCGCGTCATCGGTGAGCTGGCATTGCGGGCCGAGCAGTCCGGCAGCCTGCAGCTGCCGCGGCACGAGATGGACCCGCGCGATCTGCAGCTTCTCCTCCTGCGTGTAGCCGGGCAGCTCGATCACCTCCATGCGGTCGCGCACGGCGGCGGGCACATGGTCCATGACATTGGCGGTGGCGATGAACACCACCCGGCTGAGGTCGAAGGGCATGCCCAGGTAGTTGTCGCGGAAGCTGCCGTTCTGCTCGGGATCGAGCACCTCGAGCAGCGCGGCCGAGGGATCGCCGTGAGCGCTGGCCGAGAGCTTGTCGACCTCGTCGAGCATCATCACGCAGTCACGGGAGCCGGCCTTGCGCAGGCCCTGCACCAGGTTGCCGGGCAGGGCCCCGATGTAGGTGCGCCGATGGCCGCGGATCTCGGCCTCGTCATGCACCCCGCCGAGCGACACCCGCACGAAGGGCCGCTGCAGCGCGCGCGCGATGCTCTGGCCAAGCGAGGTCTTGCCCACCCCGGGCGGCCCGGCAAAACACAGGATGGGCGCGCGGCCGGTGGGATTGAGCTTGCGCACCGCCAGGAACTCGATGATGCGCTGCTTGATGCGCTCCAGGCCGTGGTGGTCGGCATCGAGGATCTGCCGCGCCTTGACCAGGTCGATCGGCGCCTCGGCCGGCTCGGCCCAGGGCAGCTCGGTGAGCCACTCGAGATAGGTGCGCAGCATGGCGTGCTCGCCGGAGGACTCGCTGCTGCGGCGCAGCCGGCCGAGCTCCTTGCGGGCATGGACCTGCACATCGGCGGGCATGCCCACCCGGGCGATCGCCTCCTCGAGCTGGCGGGTGTCCTCGTCGCCGTCACCGGCCTCACCGAGCTCCTTCTGGATGGTCTGCAGCTGCTCGCGCAGCAGGAAGCGGCGCTCGCGATCGTCGATCTGTTCGCGGGTGCGATCGCGGATCTCCTGCGACAGCCTCAGCACCTCGATGCGACGCATCACGATCGTGAGCACCCGCTGCAGGCGGTCGTCCACGCCCAGGGTCTCGAGCAGCCGCTGCTTCTCGGCCACCTCGGCATCGAGCAGACCGGCGACGATGTCAGCGAGATGGCCCGGGGCGCGCGGCGTCTGCAGCGAGTGGGCCAGTTCGGCCGGCACCCCTGGCAGCAGGGTGAGGATCTCGGTGGCCTTCTCGCGCAGCTGGATCGCCAGGGCCTCGGCGCGGGTGGACACCGTCGCCGGCTCCTCGATGGGCACGATGTGCGCGGCGAGGAAGGGATGACCCTCGACCATGGACGCGATGCGCATGCGCTGCACACCCTGGCAGATCAGGTGCAGGGGCTCGCCCTGCGGATCACCCACCTGCGCCACACGCGCCACGGTGCCGACCTCGAAGAGGCCGTCCTGACCGGGCTCGTCGGTCTCGGGCTCGCGCTGCAGCACGATGCCCAGCGAGGTGCCGCTCGCCAGCGCATGGCGCACCGCCGCCATCGAGCGCACCCGCCCGACAGTGATGGGCAGCAGCACCTGCGGGAACAGCACGACATTGCGCATCGGCACCAGGGCAAGCGCGTCGGCAGGCAGCGGGAGCACAGGCCCGTTCATCGCACGGCCTCCGCCAGGGACGAGCACCGGCTGCGACCGCTCACGCCGGCACCTCGTGCGCCGCGAGCAGCGGCTCGGCGCGCCGCTCGCCGATCAGCCGCAGGAACTCGTCGAGCCGGGCGCCGTACTGGCGCCAGACGATCTCGTGCTCGCGCAGGGCCAGCGTGGCCACCGGCGTGCGGCCACACAGCGCGGCCATGTCGCGCAGCACCGACGCGCCGCCCGGCCAGCGGCTGGTGCAGAAGAGGGCGACCGCCGGGAACTGGCCGGCGTGGGCGTGCAGGTAGCTGCGCACCGGGCCGCAGACGCTGCGGCACCAGACCGGCGAGCCGATCACCACCAGATCGTAGTCGGCCGGCCGCCGCAGGCTCGGGGCGATCGGCGGCCGCGCACCGGCCATCGCCTTCAGGCCGTCGAGCAGGTCACCCCAGGCGCCCGGCCGGGGTTCTCGCACGACGATCTCCTCGATCTCGGCGTCGCAGCCTTCGGCGATTTCCTCGGCGATGCGGCGGGTGTTGCCGGTCTTGGAGTGATGGACGACCAGGATTCTCGGCACTCGATGCTCCAGGAAGGACGCGGACGGCCGCCGTGATGACGGGCCAGCGCAGTGTGTGGCCCGGGCCGGACGGCCGGCTGAGCCTGCTCAAGCCGGGCGACGCGGGCATGGCGGCGGGCTGCGCAGGCGCAGACCGCAGGCCGGCGGCCACCTGGTCGCAGCAGCGCCAGGAGGCGCGACAAGCCGACTCAATGCTGTGATTAAATACAGTATTTTCGCGACCTGTCCGAGCGGTCATGCATCCCTACGCCGAACTGCACTGCGTCAGCAATTTCAGCTTCCTGCGGGGCGCCTCGCATGCCGAGGAGCTGGTCGCGCGGGCCCTGCGGCAGGGCTATGCGGCGCTGGCCATCACCGATGAATGCTCCCTGGCCGGCGTGGTACGGGCTCACCTTGCCGCCCGCGAGGCCGGCCTGCCGCTGATCATCGGCGCCGAGTTCAGCCTGCAGGCAGTCTTCGGTCTGCCCCCGCCTCCGGCCCATGGCCGGCCCGAGACCGGCCCGCCCCGGCTGGTGCTGCTCGCACGCACGCGCGAGGGCTACGGCCACCTCGCCGAGCTCATCACCCGCGCCCGCCTGCGCGCGCCCAAGGGCGAGTACCGGCTGCTGGACTCAGACCTCGAAGGCGGCGTGCCGGGTTGCTCGGCCCTGCTGGTGCCCTCGCCGCCAGTCGCGCTGGTTGACATCGACCAGCCCGCGCCAGGCACGGGGGGCCGCAGCCTGCTGCAACAGGCGCACTGGCTGCGCGAGCGCTTCGGCGCCCACGCCTGGCTGGCCGCCGAGCTGCTGCTGCGCGGCCACGATGGCGCCCTGCTCGAGCGTCTGCGTCAGGCCGGCGAGCGCACCGGACTGCGGCTGGTGGCCGCCGGCGATGTCCACTTCCATGTGCGCTCGCGCAAGCGGCTGCAGGACACCCTCACCGCCATCCGGCTGGGCCAGCCGCTGGCCTCGCTGGGCACCGCCATGGCGCCCAATGCCGAGCAGCACCTGCGCAGCCGCCTGCGGCTGGCGCAGATCTATCCGCCGGCCCTGCTCGAGGAAACCCTCGAGGTGGCCGCGGGCTGCGGCTTCTCGCTCGACGAACTGCGCTACGAGTACCCGCACGAGATCGTGCCGCCCGGCCACACCCCGGCCAGCTGGCTGCGTGCCCTCACCCTCGAGGGCATCGGGCTGCGCTACCCCGAGGGCGCGCCGGCCGCGGTGCTGGCCCAGGTCGAGCATGAGCTCGCCCTGATCGCCGAGCTGCGCTACGAGCCCTACTTCCTCACCGTCGCCGACATCGTGCGCTTCGCGCGCGGGCGCGGCATCCTGTGCCAGGGCCGCGGCTCGGCGGCCAATTCGGCGGTGTGCTACTGCCTGGGCATCACCGAGGTCGATCCCGCCCGCATGAGCGTGCTCTTCGAGCGCTTCATCAGCCGCGAGCGCAACGAGCCGCCCGACATCGACATCGACTTCGAGCACCAGCGCCGCGAAGAGGTCATCCAGTATCTGTACCAGCGCTACGGCCGCGACCGGGCGGCGCTGGCGGCCACGGTGGTCACCTACCGCATCCGCTCGGCGCTGCGTGATGTCGGTCGTGCCCTGGGCATCGACGCCCAGCGTGTCGACCGGCTCACCCGCTCGCAGCAGTGGTGGGATGGCAAGGGCCTGAACCCGCAGCGCCTGACCGAGAACGGCTTCAACCCCGAGGCGCCGCTGGTGCGGCACTGGGCCGAACTCAGCGACACGCTCGCCGGCTTCCCGCGGCATCTCTCGCAGCACAGCGGCGGCTTCGTGATTGCGCAAGACCGCCTCACCCGGCTGGTGCCGGTGGAGAACGCCGCCATGAGCGGGCGCAGCGTCATCCAGTGGGACAAGGACGATCTCGATGCTCTCGGTCTGCTCAAGGTCGATGTGCTCGCGCTGGGCATGCTCTCGGCGATCCGGCGTGCGCTCACGCTGATCGGCGAACGCCGCGGCCAGCCCTTCCGCATCCAGGACATTCCCGCCGAAGATCCGGCCACCTACGAGATGCTCTCGCGCGCCGACAGCGTCGGGGTGTTCCAGGTCGAGTCCCGCGCCCAGATGACCATGCTGCCGCGGCTGCGCCCACGCTGCTTCTACGATCTGGTCATCGAGGTCGCCATCGTGCGGCCCGGCCCCATCCAGGGCGGCATGGTCCATCCCTATCTGCGCCGCCGCCAGGGGCTCGAACCGGTGACCTATCCCCAGGAGGCGATCAAGCCGGCGCTGGAGCGCACCCTGGGGGTGCCGATCTTCCAGGAGCAGGTGATGCAGATCGCCATGCTGGCCGCCGGCTTCTCCGCCGGCGAGGCCGACGCCCTGCGCCGCTCCATGGCCGCCTGGCGGCGCAAGGGCGGGCTCGCGCCCTTCGAGGTCCGGCTCACCGAGGGCATGCTCGCCCGCGGCTACAGCCGCGAGTTCGCCCAGAACCTCTTCCGCCAGATCCAGGGCTTCGGCGAGTACGGATTCCCCGAGTCGCACGCGGCCAGCTTCGCGCTGCTGGTCTATGTCAGCGCCTGGATCAAGCGTCACGAGCCCGCGGCCTTCCTGGCCGCGCTGCTCGACAGCCAGCCCATGGGCTTCTATGCCCCGGCGCAACTGGTGCGCGACGCGCGCGAGCACGGCGTCACGGTGCGCCCGGTGGATGTCCTGCTGAGCGCGACGGGCTGCAGCCTTGAACCCGACACCGATGCACCGGCCTTCGGCGACGCGCATCGCCATGAGGCAGGCACCCAGCCCGCGGTACGGCTGGGCCTGAACCAGATCCGGGGCCTGTCGGCCCAGGCCGCCGAGCGCCTGGTGCAGGCCAGGGCGCAGCGCATGGCGGCCGCGCCGGCCCACGGCTTCGCCTTCGACAGCGTCGAAGACCTCGCCCGTGCCGCAGCGCTCGGCGCAGCCGATCTCAAGGCGCTGGCCGATGCCGGCGCGCTGGCGCCACTGGCGGGCCATCGCGGCGCGGCCCACTGGGAGGTGGCCGGCGTGCAGGCCCTGCCCGCGCTGCTCGCACCGGCCGGCTTCGACGAACCCCTGCCGGTGCTGCCCGAGCCGCCCGAGGCGCACGACATCCTGGCCGACTACCGCGCCATCGGGCTGTCGATGGGGCGGCACCCGCTGGCCCTGCTGCGCGTTCAGCTCGGGCGCTACCAGGTACAGCCTGCCGGGGTGCTCAGAGACTACCCGGCCGGGCGCCTGGCCCGGGCCAGCGGCCTGGTCACCCACCGGCAACGGCCCGGCACCGCCAAGGGCACGATGTTCGTCACCCTCGAGGACGAGACCGGCACGGTCAACGTGATCATCTGGCCCGACATCCTCGAGCGCTACCGACAGGAGATCCTCGGGGCACGGCTCATGACGGTCTACGGCATCTGGCAGACCGACGCCGCCACCGGTGGGCGGGTCACCCACCTGGTGGCCCGACGGGTGGCCGACCACAGCGCGCTGCTCGGGCGGCTGGCCACCCGCAGCCGCGACTTCCACTGACGCCGCCACCGGGCAAACCGGCGGCGGTGGCCGCAGCCAGGCCGGAAAACCCGACCGGCGGCGGCGCAGGCAGCGGTCAGGCCGCCTTCAGGTTGGGGTAGCGCACATGCTCCACCAGCTCCTGCGTCTCGCGCGAGGGTGCCGGCGTGATCAGGCTGACCAGCACGATCACCGCGAAGCCGAGCGGCACACCGAACACACCGGCCGAGATCGGCTGGATGTCCCACCACAGCGAGGTCACCGGCGCGGACTTCGGAATACCCAGGAAGACCTCGCGCAGCCAGACCTGGTTGATCGCCATGTAGTAGAAGGTGACCGCCACGCCGGCCACCATGCCCAGGGAGGCGGCGATGCCGGTGGTGCGCTTCCAGAAGATGCCGAGCACCAGCGCCGGGAAGAACCCGGCGGCCGCCAGCGAGAAGGCCGCCGACACCAGGAACAGGATGTCAGCAGGCTTCTGCGCGGCCACCAGCGCCGCCAGCACCGCCACCACCAGCAGCAGCACCTTGGAGAGCAGCACACGGCGGGAGGTGGGCGCGTTGGGGTCGATCATCTTGTAGTAGAGATCGTGCGACAGCGCGTTGGCGATGGTGAGCAGCAGACCATCGGCAGTGGACAGCGCCGCCGCCAGACCGCCGGCCGCGACCAGACCCGAGATCACATAGGGCAAGCCTGCAATCTCCGGCGTGGCCAGCACCACGATGTCGCCACCGATGCTGATCTCGGCAAGCTGCACGATGCCGTCCTTGTTGACATCGACCACCGAAAGCAGCGAGGGGTCCACCTTGGTCCAGCTCTGGATCCACGCGGGCAGGCTGGCGAAGGCCGTGCCCACCACATCGTTGTAGACCACGTACTTCACCAGCACCGCCAGCGCCGGCGCGGTGAAGTAGAGCAGGAAGATGAAGAACAGCGACCAGGTCACCGAGGTGCGCGCCTCCTTCACCGATGGGGTGGTGTAGTAGCGCATCAGGATGTGCGGCAGCGCCGCCGTGCCCACCATCAGGCAGAAGACCAGTGCCAGGAAGTTGCGCCGGGAGATGTCACGCGCCTTCTCGTCCTTGCCCGGGAAGGCCTCGCCGTGGCGCAGCGGCGGATTGGCCCGCGGCGCCACCGCCTTGTCCTTGGTCCAGGCCGCCTTGGCGTCGGCCTCCGACTTCGGATACTTCGCCAGCGCCTCCTCGGCCTTCTTCAGCGCGTCGGCATCGCCACTCGCCCTGGCATCGGCAACCGCCTTGTCGAGGTCCGACTTGCCGGCGGCATAGGCATTGGAATCCTTGAGCTTCGCATCGGCATCGGCAGCGCGTTTCTTGAAGATCTCGCGGACCTCCTTCTCCTTGGGATCATCGGCGAGCTTCTTCTCGATCTGGGTGACCTTCTCGAGCTGCGAGCCGTAGACCAGCTGCGGGATCGGAATGCCGGTCTGCTTGATCGAGAGCCAGACCACCGGGATCAGGTAGGCGATGATCAGGATGATGTACTGCGCGACCTGGGTCCAGGTGACCGCCTTCATGCCGCCCAGGAAGGAGCACACCAGGATGCCGGCCAGGCCCAGGAAGATGCCGATGGTGAAATCCACCCCCGAGAGCCGGGTGGTGATCAGGCCCACGCCGTAGATCTGCGCCACCACATAGGTGAACGAGCACAGGATGGCGATGAAGATGCCGATCAGCCGCGGCACATGGCCGCCATACCGCGCCCCCAGGAAGTCCGGGATGGTGAACTGCCCGAACTTGCGCAGATAGGGCGCGAGGAACAGGGCCACCAGGCAGTAGCCGCCGGTCCAGCCCATGATGAAGGCCAGGCCGTTGAAGCCCTGCAGGTACAGGCCGCCGGCCATGCCGATGAACGAGGCCGCGCTCATCCAGTCAGCGCCGGTGGCCATGCCGTTGAACAGCGAGGGCACCCGCCGACCGGCCACGTAGTACTCGGCCGCGTCGTTGGTGCGGCTCATGATGCCGATGCCGGCATAGAGAAGCACCGTGGCTGCGAGGAAGACATAGCCGATGGTCGCGCGGGGCAGACCCATCTGCTCGAGGATGGCCAGCACCACCACGAAGGCGACGAAGCCCCCGGTGTACCAGCTGTAGACCTTCTTCAGCTGCGAGGTGAAGGCTTTCTGGGACTGGGCGGCGCTCATTCCTCGTCTCCCTCGTCGACCCCGTATTCGCGGTCGAGCTTGTTCATGTAGCGGGCGTAGAACCAGATGATCAGGACATAGATGATCAGTGAACCCTGGGCGGCCATGTAGAACGAGAACGGCCAGCCGAAGAAGTCGAAGTTCAGGTCACGGGCGTAGTAGCCCATGACGAAGGTGGCAATGAACCAGATCGCCAGCAGGATGCCGGTGATGGTCAGGTTCTTCTTCCAGTACTCCTGGTGTCGTGCAGTGAGCTGCATGCTCTCCTCCTTGTCGCGTCTGTGATCGATCGCTTGTGTGTCTGGTATCGGTCTGCATCGGTGTCTCGGGTTCGGATTGCCTCCTTCCGTGCATGCGCCGCCCGCCGGCGGCTCCAGTGGATGGCTGCTCCGGTGCCTCAGGGCGCCGGCTGCAGGCCGGTCTCGCGTTCGAGCTGACGGGCCACCTGGGGCTCGAAGCCGGCCAGCCGCTCGATCACCCGCCGGGCCTTGTCGGGCTCGCCGGTGCGCACATAGGCATGCGCGAGCTGATACCAGCCGAAGGGGCTCATCGGTTGCAGTTCGGTGTTCCGCCGCAGCACCGGGATGGCCTCGGGCACCCGGTCGAGCTTGATCAGCGACAACGCCTTGCCGTACCAGGCGCGATCGAGCTTCGGGTCGAGCGCGAGGGCCTGGTCGAAACTGGCCAGGGCGGCGTGGTGCTCACCCTGCTCCTGCTGCAGGAAACCGAGATTGAACCAGCCTGACGCCTGCCCGGCATCGAGGGCGAGCGACGCCTGCAGGGCCGCGACGGCCTCGTCACGGCGGCCGGCGCCAGCAAGCAGGTGGGCGATCGCCGCGCACGGGGCGGCATCGGCCGGGCGCCAGCGGCGCACTGCACGCCAGTGGTCCAGGGCGATCTCGCGGCGTCCGAGCAGCGCTGCCCAGGTGGCGATCTGACGATGGAACCAGGCGTTGAGTCGAGCACGCATGCGCTCAGCCTCCGGCGCGCGGCATCAACCGGATGCCATCGAAGACCAGCACCCAGAGCCAGAAGAGCAACAGGAAGGCCACCACCGGCAGATGGCGGTCGGCAATCCGGGAGGGGGTGATCACCCGGGTGAGCCGGGTGATCGGCGAGGTGAGGAAGCGCACCGCCCGATAGACCGGGTTGCGCTCATGCCCGCCGAAGCTGAGCAGGAAGATGCCGCCCTGCGCGATCAGCAGGAAGGCGGCGAATTCGACCAGCCCCTTGCCGAGGCCTGCGATGTCCAACATGCGTGTCTCCTGTGGGCGCCCGGCTCTTGGCGGCCGGTGCGCCCTTGCTGCGGTGTTGCGGTGTTGCGGTGCTGCGGTGTTGCGGTGCTGCCTACTGGCTCTGCTTGAGCTGATCCAGGATGGCCGGATTCTCGAGGGTGGAGACATCCTGCGTGATGGCCTCGCCTTTGGCAATGGCGCGCAGCAGCCGGCGCATGATCTTGCCGGAACGGGTCTTGGGCAGGTTGTCGCCGAAACGGATGTCCTTGGGCTTGGCGATCGGGCCGATCTCCTTGCCCACCCAGTTGCGCAGCTCATTGGCGATGCGTGCAGCATCGGCACCCGAGGGCCGCGCCTGCTTGAGCACCACGAAGGCGGCGATTGCCTCGCCGGTGAGGTCGTCGGGGCGGCCGACCACCGCGGCCTCGGCCACCAGCGGGTTGGCCACCAGCGCCGACTCGATCTCCATGGTGCCCATGCGATGGCCGGACACATTGAGCACATCGTCGATGCGGCCGGTGATGGTGAAGTAGCCGGTGTGCTTGTTGCGCACCGCGCCGTCGCCGGCGAGGTAGCAGCCCTTGAGCTCCTCGGGGAAGTAGCTCTTGCGGAAGCGCTCCGGGTCGCCCCAGATGGTGCGGATCATCGAGGGCCAGGGCTTCTTCACCACCAGCAGACCGCCCTGCCCGTTGGGCAGCTCGTTGGCGGTCTCGTCGACGATGGCCGCGGCGATGCCGGGCAGCGGCAGGGTGCACGAACCCGGCACCAGCGGCGTGGCGCCCGGCAGCGGCGTGATCATGTGGCCGCCGGTCTCGGTCTGCCAGAAGGTGTCGACGATCGGGCAGCGGCCGCCCCCCACCTGGGTGTGGTACCACATCCAGGCCTCGGGATTGATCGGCTCGCCCACCGAGCCGAGCAGCCGCAGGCTGGAGAGGTCGAAGTTGCGCGGGTGGGTGGCCGGGTCGGCATCGCAGGCCTTGATCAGCGAGCGGATGGCGGTGGGCGCGGTGTAGAAGATGCTCGCCTTGTGGCGCGCGATCATGGTCCAGAAGCGCGAGGCATTCGGCCAGGTGGGCACACCCTCGAAGACGATCTGGGTGGCACCGCAGGCCAGCGGGCCGTAGGCCACATAGGTGTGACCGGTGACCCAGCCGATGTCGGCCGTGCACCAGAAGACATCGTCGGGCTTGATGTCGAAGGTCCAGCGCGTGGTGAGCATCGCGTGCAGGATGTACCCGCCCGAGGCGTGCTGCACGCCCTTGGGCTTGCCGGTGGAGCCCGAGGTGTAGAGGATGAACAGGGGGTGCTCGGCGCTCACCCACTGCGGCTCGCAGGTGTCGGCCTGGCCGGCCTCGACCTGGGCCCAGGGGATGTCGCGCCCGGCCTGCATGGTGACCGCCGCGCCGGTGCGCTGGTAGACCACCACGGCGCGGATCGACTCGCAGCCGCCCAGGGCGAAGGCCTCGTCGACCGCCGGCTTCAGGGGGATGGCCTTGCCGCCGCGCATCTGGCCGTCGGCGCAGATCACGAGGCTGGCGCCGGCATCCTGGATGCGTTCCTGCAGGCTCTTGGCCGAAAACCCGCCGAAGACCACCGAGTGGATGATGCCCAGGCGGGCGCAGGCCTGCATGGCCACCACACCCTCGATCGACATCGGCATGTAGATGATGGCGCGCTCGCCCTTGCCGAAACCCTGGGCCTTCAGGCCGTTGGCGAACCGGCAGACCCGCTGATGGAGCTCGCGGTAGGTGATGCGCGTGACCGCGCCGTCATCGGCCTCGAAGATGAGGGCGGTCTTGTTCTCGGTGGGGGTGCCGAGATGGCGGTCGAGACAGTTGTAGGAGACATTGAGCTCGCCGTCCTCGAACCACTTGTAGAAGGGCGCCGAGGAGTCGTCGAGCGAGCGGGTGAAGGGCTTGTGCCAGAGCACCTGCTCGCGCGCCAGGCGTGCCCAGAAGCCGGCATGGTCGCGCTCGGCCTCCTCGCACAGCGCCTGGTACTGCGCCATGCCGGAGATGGTTGCCCGCCGCGCGAACTCGGCCGGGGGCGGAAACACGCGGTTTTCCTGCATGACAGTCTCGATCTGGCCCGCCATCTGAACACTCCTCCGATATCGGTTCGAGCCGCGTGGATTCGCGGCTTCATTGCTTTGAAAATTATCCGGAGGCGCTTACGGACGCCTTACGGGAGGGATGCGCCCGGGCGCACCCGGCGCATCCGATAAACTGCGCGCTTTCCGACGGCTGGGAGCGGCGCGATGATGGACCAGAACCAACCCCTGAAGATCCTGCCCCGGTTGATCTTTGCCAGCCGGTGGCTGCAGGTGCCGCTCTACCTTGGCCTGATCGTGGCGCAGGTGGTGTATGTGTTCCTGTTCGTGGAGGAGCTGATTCATCTGGTCGAGCTGCTCTGGAACCCGGCAGCGCTGGACGCCACGGTCAGTCGCCTTGGCATTGCCGAGCGCAACAAGGAAACGGTGATCATGATCATCGTGCTCTCGCTGATCGATGTGGTCATGATTTCCAACCTGCTGATCATGGTCATCGTGGGCGGCTACGAGACCTTCGTGTCGCGCCTTCGGCTCGAGGACCACCCGGACCAGCCGGAGTGGCTCTCGCATGTGAATGCCAATGTGCTGAAGGTGAAGCTGGGCACCGCGATCATCGGCATCTCCTCCATCCACCTGCTGAAGACCTTCATCTCGGCCGGCACCCTGTCGGACAAGACCATGCTCTGGCAGAGCGTGATCCATGCCCTGTTCCTGGTGTCGGCGCTGGCCATCGCCCTGATCGACCGGGTGATGCACCAGCCCTCGCCCAAGCCCGACCGGGGCACGCCCCGGCACTGACCCCCTGCCCCATTTCGCTCCGGAGACACCCATGACCGTGATCAAGCAGGAAGACCTCGTCGAATCGGTGGCTGCCGCCCTGCAGTACATCAGCTACTACCACCCGGTGGACTACATCCGTCACCTGGCGCGCGCCTACGAGCGCGAGCAGAGCCCGGCGGCACGCGACGCGATCGCGCAGATCCTGACCAACTCGCGGATGTGCGCCGAAGGTCGCCGGCCGCTGTGCCAGGACACCGGCATCGTCAATGTCTATCTCAAGGTGGGCATGGATGTGCGCTGGCAGGGCTTCACCGGGTCGCTCTCCGACGCGGTCAATGCCGGCGTGAGCCGCGGCTACCTGCACCCGGACAATGTGCTGCGCGCCTCGGTGGTGGCCGACCCGCAGTTCGAGCGCAAGAACACCCGGGACAACACCCCGGCGGTGATCCACATGGAGATCGTGCCGGGCAACACCGTCGAGGTGACGGTGGCGGCCAAGGGCGGCGGCTCCGAGAACAAGAGCAAGTTCGTGATGCTCAACCCGTCCGACTCGGTGGTCGACTGGGTGATGAAGACCGTGCCCACCATGGGCGCGGGCTGGTGCCCGCCCGGCATGCTGGGTATCGGCATCGGCGGCACCGCCGAGAAGGCGATGATGATGGCCAAGGAGGTGCTGATGGAGCCGCTCGACATGCACGAGCTGCTCGCCCGCGGCCCGGCCAGCAAGCTCGAGGAGCTGCGCATCGAGCTCTACGAGAAGGTCAATTCGCTGGGCATTGGCGCGCAGGGCCTGGGCGGCCTGAGCACGGTGCTCGACGTGAAGATCGCCATGTACCCCACCCATGCCGCGTCCAAGCCGCTGGCCATGATCCCGAACTGCGCGGCCACCCGCCATGCGCACTTCGTGCTCGACGGCACGGGCCCGGCCTATGTGGAGCCGCCCTCGCTCGACGAGTGGCCCAAGGTGCAGTGGGCGCCCGACTACGAGCGCAGCCGCCGTGTCGACCTCGACCGGCTCACGCCCGAGGAGGTCGCGTCCTGGAAGCCCGGCCAGACCCTGCTGCTCTCCGGCAAGATGCTCACCGGCCGCGACGCCGCCCACCAGCGCATCAAGGACATGCTCGCCCGCGGCGAGAAACTGCCAGTGGACTTCGCCGGCCGGGTCATCTACTACGTGGGCCCGGTCGATCCGGTGCGCGACGAGGTGGTCGGCCCCGCCGGCCCCACCACCGCCACCCGCATGGACAAGTTCACCGAGATGATGCTTGCCCAGACCGGTCTGATCGCCATGATCGGCAAGGCCGAGCGCGGCCCGGTGGCCATCGAGGCCATCCGCCGCCATCGCAGCGCCTACCTGATGGCGGTGGGCGGAGCTGCCTATCTCGTGTCCAAGGCGATCCGCGGCTCGAAGGTGGTGGGCTTTGCCGATCTCGGCATGGAAGCCATCTACGAGTTCGAGGTGACCGACATGCCGGTCACTGTGGCGGTCGATGCCAACGGTGTGTCGGTGCACGACACCGGCCCGCGGGAGTGGCAGGCGAAGATCGGCAAGATCCCGGTGGTGAAGGCCTGAGACCGATCCCGCGGGCGCCCCTGTGCGGGCGCCGGCTCTCGCTCGCGCGGCGGCGCCCGGACGGGCGCCCGCTCAGACAGCCGCGAAGGGGTAGTCGCGGCCGGGCGCCGCCTCGAAAAGCGCGCGGGTGTACTCATGGGCCGGCGCCGAGAACACCTGGTGCGCCGGGCCGTACTCCACCACCTCGCCGCGGGACATCACCGCGAGGTGGTCGCAGACCTGGGCCGCCACCCGCAGGTCGTGGGTGATGAACAGCATGGCCAGAGTCAGCCGCTCGCGGATCTCCTCGAGCAGCTGCAGTACCTGGGCCTGCACCGACACATCGAGCGCCGACACCGCTTCGTCGGCGATCAGCAGCTCGGGTTCCATGGCCAGTGCGCGGGCGATGCAGATGCGCTGACGCTGGCCGCCCGAGAACTGGTGCGGATAGCGTTCGAGCGCGCTGGCATCCATGCGCACGAACTCGAGCAGTTGCCGGGCGCGGCTCATGGCCTCGGTGCGCGACAGCCCGAAGTTCACCGGCCCCTCGATGAGGGCCTCGGCCACGGTACGCCGCGGGTTGAGCGAACGGTAGGGGTCCTGGAAGACGATCTGCACCCGCTTGCGCAGGGGGCGCAGCTGGCGCGCCGGCATGGCGGCGATGTCCTCGTCGCCGAGCAGCACATGACCCGCCGTAGGATCGATCAGGCGCACGATGCAGCGCGCCACGGTGGACTTGCCCGAACCCGACTCGCCCACGATGCCCAGGGTCTGGCCCCGCCTTACCTGGATGCTGACCCCAGTGGCCGCCTTCACCTCGCGGTGCTTGCCGAACCAGCTGCGATCGACATAGGTCTTTTCGAGCCCGCGGGTCTCGAGCACCACCGGCGCATTCGCATCGGAATGGCGGGCCCTGGGCCGATGGGTGGGCACCGAGCCGATCAGCATGCGGGTGTAGTCGTGGCGGGGCTGCTGCAGCACGGTGTCGCGCTCGCCGATCTCGACCAGCGTGCCCAGCCGCAGCACGGCCACCTGATGGGCGATCTCGGCCACCACGCCGAAGTCGTGGGTGATGAACAGCACACCGGCGCCGTGCCGGCCCTGCAGATCCTGGATCAGCTTCAGGATCTGGGCCTGCGTGGTCACATCCAGCGCGGTGGTGGGCTCATCGGCGATCAGCAGCACCGGGTCGAGCACCAGGGCCATGGCGATGACGATGCGCTGACGCTGGCCGCCCGAGAGCTGGTGCGGATACGACGCCGCGATGCGCGGCGGATCGGGCAGGCGCACCTCGGTGAGGATCTCGAGGATGCGCGCCCGGCGCTGCTCGGCGCTGAGCGAGGTGTGCTCCTGCAGCACCTCGTCGATCTGGTCGCCGCAGGTCATGACCGGGTTGAGGGCGGTCATGGGCTCCTGGAAGATCATCGACATGCGGGTGGCGCGCAGTTCGCGCAGCCGGTTGGCATCGGCCCGGGTGATGTCCTCGCCCTCGAGCAGGATGCGCCCGCCGGTGACCGGCAGCGCCCGCGGCAGCAATCCCATGACGCCCTGCGCGATCACCGACTTGCCCGAACCCGACTCACCCACCAGACAGACGATCTCGCCGCGGCCGACCGTGAACGAGACATCGGCCACGGCGCTGGCCCGATCGCCGCCCGCAGGCAGCGCGATGCTGAGGTTCTCGACCTGGAGAACCGGACCGGTCTGGCTCATACCCGCTTGGCCATCTTGGGGTCGAGGGTGTCGCGCAGCCCGTCGCCGAGGATGTTCACCGCCAGCACCGTCACCGCCAGGAAGATCCCGGGGAAGAAGATGTTGTGCGGGTACTCGTTGAACTGCGCGCGGCCCTCGGCCATCACGTTGCCCCAGGTGGGGATGTCAGGCGGCAGGCCGACCCCCAGGAAGGAGAGGATCGCCTCCACCAGGATGCCCGAGGCGCAGATGAAGGTGCCCTGCACCACCAGCGGCGCCACGGTGTTGGGCAGGATGTGCCGCAGCATGATCTTCCAGGTGGGCGTGCCCAGCGAGACCGCAGCCTCGACATAGGGCTCCTCGCGGATGGTGAGCACCAGCGAGCGCACCAGCCGGGTCACCCGGGGGATCTCGGGCACGGCGATCGCCACGATCACGGTGAGCAGGCTGCCCTTCCACATGGCCACCAGCGCGATCGCGATCAGGATGGCCGGGATGGCCATCACGCCGTCCATCACCCGCATCAGCGCGCCATCGAGCCAGCGCAGGTAGCCCGAGAGCAGGCCGAGCACGATGCCCAGGGCGAGCGAGACGATGGCCGTGGCCACGCCCACGATCAGCGAGACCTGGGTGCCGAAGATCACCCGGCTGTAGATGTCGCGCCCGAAGGAATCGGAGCCCATCAGGAAGGTGTGCTGGATGGTCTCGCCCTCGAGGGTCATGATCTCGCCGGTCTTGCCCGGGCGCAGATCACGGCTGGCGGCGTCGAACAGGGTGGGGTCGACCGTGCCGAGCCAGGGCGCGAGGATGGCCACCAGCACGAGCAGACCCAGCACCGTGCCGCCGATGCGCACCGACCAGTTGCGGCGCACGCGCTTCCAGGCGCTCTCGACCTTGACGATCGCCGCGGCCTCGGTGGAGAGCGCGTCGAAGCGGGAGGCGTCAGGGGTGGTCATGGCTGCCGGGCGCGATCAGTAGCGGATGCGCGGATCGAAGAACACATAGGAGAGGTCGACCAGCAGGTTGATGCCCACATAGACGAACGAGAAGAACAGGATCACGCCCTGGATGGTGGGGAAGTCGCGCGCCAGCACCGCGTCGACGGTGAGACGGCCCAGCCCCGGAATGGCATACACCGACTCGGTGACCACGACGCCGCCGATCAGCAGCGCGATGCCGATCCCGATGACGGTGACGATCGGCACGGCGGCATTGGCCAGGGCGTGTCGCACCAGTACCCGCGACTCGGCCAGGCCCTTGGCCCGCGCGGTGCGGATGTAGTCCTCGCCGAGGGTCTCGAGCACCGACGCGCGGGTGACGCGGGCGATCAGCGCGATGTAGATCACCGACAGGGTGATGGCTGGCAGCACGAGGTGATAGAGCCAGGGACCCACGCCGTCGGCGATGCGCTTGTAGCCCTGCACCGGCAACCAGCCGAGCTTGAGCGAGACCGCCCAGATCAGCAGGTAGGCCAGCACGAAAACTGGCACCGAGAAGCCCAGCACCGAAAAGCCCATCAGGCCGCGGTCGAGCCAGCCGCCGAAGCGCCAGGCGGCCATGACGCCGAGCGGCACCGACACCGAGACGGCGATGAGGATGGTGATCAGCGCCAGCGACACCGAAGGCTCGAGGCGCTGGGCGATCAGGGTGGTGACCGGCATGCGGTAGTAGTACGACTGCCCGAGATCACCGCCGAGCAGATGGCCGAACCAGATCGCGTACTGCTCCGGGATGGAACGGTCCAGCCCGAGGCTGGTGCGGATCTGGGTGATCTGCTCGGCCGAGGCAGCGTCACCCGCCAGCACCGCCGCCGGGTCGCCCGGGGTGAGCCGCAGCATCAGGAAGACCAGCAGCGACACGATCAGCAGAACCGGGATCGTGGAGGCAAGTCTTCGGGCAAGAAAGGCGAACATCGGTCGACGGTGGGTTCAGGCGGCGGAGATCGGTCGCGGCAGCGGCGATCAGTCCTTCTTCAGGTTCCAGTAGATGTTGCCGTTGGTCACGAAGAAGCCGCTGATGTTCTTGCGCGCGGCCATCGGCTGCTGGTACTCGCCCAGGATCGCATGCGTGCCCACCTCGAAGGCGCGGGCGTGAAGCTGGTCTGCGAGCTTCTTCTTCTCGGCCTCGTCGGTGGCCCGCATGAACTTGTTGCGCAGCTCGACCATCTTCTCGTCCTTGGCCCAGCCGAACCAGGTGGAGGCCTCGCCACGGGTGTCCATGGTGGGGTTGGCGATCGGGCTCCACATGTCGAAGGCCTGCCAGGCAGTCAGGAACATGTGCCAGCCGCCCTTGTCCGGCGCGTCTTTCTTGGCGCGGCGACCCACCAGGGTCTGCCAGTCCATGGCCTGCAGGTCGACCTTGAAGCCGGCCTGACGCATGAGCTGGGCGGCCACATCAGGCAGCTTCTGGATGGAGGCAAGGTCGGTGGGCTTCATCAGCACGATGGTGGTGCCGTCGTAGCCCGACGCCTTGACCAGTTCCTGGGCCTTCTTCATGTTCGACTTCATCTGCAGGTCGCTGCCGGCGGTGGAGCCGTAGGGCGTGCCGCACATGAACATCGAGCCGCAAGGCTTGTACAGATCCTTCACGCCGACCTGGGCGCGCAGGAAGGCCTCCTGGCTGAACGCGGCGATCACGGCCTGCCGCACCTTCGGATTGTCGAAGGGCTTGTGCAGGTGATTGAAGCGCGCCATGTACTGCAGACCGTAGTTGGCGTACTTGGGCAACTGGATGTTGGCGTCGGCCTTGGCGGTCTCGTAGAAGTCGAAGCCCAGGGCCTCGATGATGTCGACCTCGCCCTTCTGCAGGGCGTTGACCTGGGCCTGAGCGTCACGAAGCGCGAGGTTCCACTCCACCCGGTCGACAAACACCCGTTTGCCACCCGTGGTGCCCGAGGGCGGCTCGGCGCGCGGCACGTACTTGGGATTCTTGAGGTAGACCGCCTTGTCGCCCGGCTTGAACTCATCGCGCTTGAAGATGTACGGGCCCGAGCCGATATGCTCCTCGATCTGCTTGAACGGATCGGTTTCGGCGATCCGCTTGGGCATGATGAAGGGCACGTTCGACGAGGGCTTGCCCAGCGCCTCGATCACGAAGCCGCAGGCCTCGCCCAGGAAGATGCGGAAGGTGTCCGGGGAGGGCGCATCCATGCGCGCCACGAACTGCATCAGCGCCGAACCCATGGCGTCGCGCTTGCCCCAGCGCTGCAGCGAGGCGATGACATCCTCGGCGGTGACCGGCTTGCCGTCGTGGAACTCGAGCCCCTTGCGCAGCTTGAAGGTGTACATCCGGTTGTCGGGGCTGATGGAGAAGGTCTCCACCATCTGCGGCTTGACCTTGCCGTTCTCGTCGGTGCCGAACAGGGTGTCGTAGATCATGTAGCCGTGGTTGCGGCTCATGTAGGCGGTGGTCCAGATGGGATCGAGCACCGCGAGATTGGAGTGCGGCACCACACGCAGGACCGACTGGGCGGCCACGGGCGAGGCGGTGGCGGCGGCGAACGCGCCGGCACCGGCGATCAGGACGGCCATCGCATGACGGCGGGTCAGTTGGGCAAGGGACACGAGCCTTCTCCTGGGTGATGGGAGGGAATGCAGGAAACATACCACCCGCGCTGCACAGAGCGGGCACGCCGCAACGCCGCGAGGGGGAATGCCACCGCGGCGGGCACCGCCCGCGCCGGTGCGGTGCACGATGGCCGCGATGGTGCGGACGCAGGCGCCGCAGCGCGAGGTCGCGCAGCCTACACCGGCCGGGCCGGGCGCGTCCAATCCGGGCCCGGCCGCCCGCCCATGCCGGTGGCGGCTGGCGGCTGGCTGCAAAAGCGGCTATCGTCGCCGCCGACAATTCCAGGCGCGGAGCGGATGATGGCCCTGATCGCAGTCGGCGGGATGCAGCACGAAACCAACACCTTCGCGCCCACGCGGGCCGACTACGAGGCCTTCGTGCAGGGTGGCGGCTGGCCCTCCATCCAGCGCGGCGAGCCGATGTTCGAGGCGGTGGCCGGCGCCAACCTGCCGCTGCAGGGCGCGATCGTGGCCCTGCGTTCGGCCGGACATCGGCTGGTGCCGCTCACCTGGGCCGCGGCCTCGCCCTCGGCGCATGTCACCCGCGACGCCTTCGAGACCATCGTCGGCGACCTGATCGCACGGCTGCGCGCGGCGGGCCGGGTCGACGGCGTCTATCTCGACCTGCACGGCGCGATGGTCACCGAGCACCACGACGACGGCGAGGGCGAGCTGCTGCGGCGGGTGCGCGAAGCGGTCGGCGCCGAGGTGCCGGTGGTGGCCAGCCTCGACCTCCATGCCAATGTCACGCAGGCCATGGTGCGCCATGCCGATGCCCTGTCCATCTACCGCACCTATCCCCATGTCGACATGGCCGAGACCGGCGCCCGCGCCGCCGGTCTGCTGATGCGCCTGCTGAGCAGCGGCCAGCGCTTCGCGAAGGCCTTCCGCGGCTTCGACTACCTCACCGGCATTCCCTCGCAGAGCACCTTCATCGAGCCCTGCCGCGGCCTGTATGCGCTGCTCGGGCGCCTCGAGGAACAGACCGGTGTCTCTCTGTCCTTCGCACCGGGCTTCCC